>NZ_JBHUEO010000037.1:0-116235 GCF_042680885.1 Siminovitchia sediminis
TTGATTCGACACCAACTACAGTAGAGAAGATTTGAATGGCTGGCAAGGTCTTTTTTCTTTTAAATAAAATGCAAAGTTATGTACGTTTATGTTTCATAACTCTGCACTTTTATTTTGCACTACACAGATGCCATTTTTCTACCTGTAACAGTAGAACAATTGGCTTCCTGGATTAGATGTGTTGGTCAAAACCTTTGAAAAAACAAACATTCTAGGTATCATATATACTTCAATCTTAGGCATTATTTTTCCTTCACTATAGTTAATAAAAGGAAAAAAGTCTTATGAAAGATTAAATTTTCCTACGAAAGTTATAATTTGAGCCTTGTTCATCGATGAAGACGTCACCATTGAAGGATAGATACTTCGTATCTTGTCATTATAAATGAGTAAATTTTCTTAGGCTTCTTCCCTTGATTCGTAAATTCCATGAATCCCTTCTTCATCTTTTCTTTGCCAATCTTGAGAAAGTCCCTTATCGTTCCATTTCTTGTATAACTCTTTTTCTGTTCATATTTATCCAATCCTTTTTCTCCGTTTTTAGCAACTCATTCATTACTTCATTTTCCAACGCCTCCCACAATTCCGGGGACAAATTCTTTTCATTCCTTACTTGATGATGGGGATTTAAATAATACCCATCACCAATATCAAGGCGATCCATATTAACCACAGATACTTTTCCTTTATCGTCCAGTTCTTTTGGAAACAGGAGATGATAACGGGTTTTAAAATATCCTATATCCTCACGTACATTTTCCTCTAATCTTTCCATCTTTAAATTCCCCTCTGCATAAGGCATAATTGTATTGGATTTCAATTGATGTGACGCTTCCGACCATTGGATCAATATACTTGGCCGGTCCAATGCATTTGAATCTACAACGGCATACTGCTCTTTGAATGCGTCATTGAAAACATGAAGGAAATCTTTTTTTTTCAAATTTCCTAAGTCTAGCCCCTTTTCCATGGTAATTTCCTTTAATTCATTCATTGAAACATAGCGTTCTTCCGTATTTGATAAATGGCCATATTTAATCAAAAGAATATCTGCCTCGTTATTCGCCACCTCTCTTTCATGCATTCTTTTATAGCCGATAAATTGTTCATAGGCTTCTTCATCAACAGATTTTAAGTAGGTCAAAAACTTTTCATTTTCCCATTCCACAACATTAGAAGTCATCCTATAATTCTCTTGAATCACCAACGCTTCCTCATAAGGATCTGCCTTTTCATGACTAAGCGTCTTTCCTTTTTCCCGTTCCTTGATCAATTCCTCTTCAATGACAGAAATAAAATCATGTGCCGTTTCCCGTACTTCTTTTAATAACCTTTCTTGCTCTTTCAGTTCTTTTCCAGATGTCCAACCATGCAAATACGGTAGAGAATATTCACTTGTATCCAGTCCGAAATAACTGGACACTGTATAAGCAACCATTTCCGCCTGAAATTCTTTTTCCTGTGTAGTATATTGATCATGTGTTTCCTCTGTGTGCAGCACGGCATGTGCCAGCTCATGAGCTAATGTTTTAACATTCTGCAATTCACTGTTTCGGGGGTTTAATGCAACTTCTTTCCGTAATGTATAACTGACGCCTTTAGCAGCACCTAATTCCCCATAGGGTTTTACAATTTTGATTCCATTTTTTTCGGCCACTTTCTCAAGCGCTTGATACATTGATACATAGTTTTCAACGGAGCCTTCCAGCCACCGGTTAGGAAAAATATCCGGTAAATCCTTTGCGGTCGCGTTTGTCTGTGATACATCGAAAACATGGCCAATATCAAAATAGGTACGAGTATACGTCGGTATTTCTTTCTGATTGATTTGCTCTTTTTCCTCTCTGGTTGCAAACTTAAGCTGTACCTCTGTACCTCCCCGTTCAAAATAGGTGGTCCTTTTTGGTACCAGCACCTTGATCCCTTTCTCCCCTTTTTTCACAGTAAACCCTTTGTCCTTCCAAAATTTATAACTGCCAACAGCTTGAGCTCCCATAAACTGGCTTTCAATTAATGAACAGTTATTGGATGAATAATGATGGAACTTCGCCATAAAACTTAAGTATTCTTTTATGCTTTCAGGGCTTTGAAAATATTCCGTAATTCTTTTTTCCATGTTGCTGGTTAAATCCTCAATTTCTTTCCGTTTCTCTTCCCATGTTTTACGCTTATAGTTACTTCTTTTCGTTTTTCCCATTACAAATTAATCTCCTTCCGCTTTGATGAAAAATAAAAAAAGAGCCTCTTTTTAATGAAGAAGCTCTTATCTGCCCAGCTCAAATTTGGTTTTAAGCTGTTTTGATTTCATTAAAGATGGCTCACCATAATATTTTTTAAATGCAAGGCAATCTTTGACGTTTAATGGCTCAAAGTCCAATTGGATCATTTCCAGTTCATCCGTTGAATAATAACCGTTCGTCGAAAAATCCGGGACGTAACCCTCCAGTTCATCTTCCGTTAAAAGATAGACGGTCATTTTATGGCAGCCATGGTCATGCCACCCTCTCAGCTCCAACTGGCCTTTTTTATCATAACCGACCTCTAACGCATCCATTTCAACGGGTCCTATTTGGCCAATGCTTTTAATAAGATCCATTTCTTTCGGATTTCGGGCATCAATTAACTTTCTCCCGTTTTTCCCGCCGTTCCATCGGTCTATCCTGCCGATAAGAGCAACGCCCGCTATAGAAAGCTCACCACGTTGTTCTAATTCTTCCTGAAAAAAATGATTGAAATGCCTTTTCTGTTTCATATTCTCTTGATGAGAAAGGCGCTCGCCGGGAAGTCCGCCTTCTTTAAAATTGGAGTACAGTACTTTTTTCATTTTCTTTCCTCCAACATTTGATCCTGATTTTCACCGGTTCCTGCCAATTCATCCAAAAGGTTTTCCGGTACCTTTGCCTCTAGTAGGATACTTTTTGTTTCCATGTGGATGGGAATGAGGGCTGTTTCATTCTCTTCTATTATTTTTCTTAGGTTGTTTACAGTAGAACCAGCCGCATTTACCGCAACTTCTTTACCAATAATTGAAAAAACAACTGTTTCCCCGCGTATTTCCTTTATCAAACCTAACACCGCATCCATTTGCTTGCCATTTTGCTCAACTGTAATTTTCATAAAAATCTCTCCTACCTAATATTTATCGTAATATCTCGAGTTCATCATCTTTTGGCTTTGTTCTTACATTCGCCTTCCAGCGAGCTCCATTATTGATTTTCAATTCATTAGTAATGTTCTTTTCAATCGAAGAAAAAGGAACTCTTTGTTCTGCTGCCATCAACGTTTGATTTTGCAATTTAAACGACACTTGTAATTCATCACATTGATCCATTGCTAACCGGATCGCTTTGTCACTCTTACTTTTTTCATATTGGTCACCCTCATTCCTAGCCTTCAATTGATTTATTCTCCAAAAATGCATGGACCTCAATGATGCAACTTGTTCAATGATTAAAGAATGTTTCATAATAGACCACAGCCTTTCCTATTTTTGAAAAAAGAAAAAAGGACTCCTGATAAGAAGTCCTAAAAATTGGAGAGTAGGAAAGTGATTCTCACACTATTATTTTATCAACGAAATTTGTTATTAACGTACGGATGAAGTACGCAATGTGTTCTATTACATCCCAACGAGGTTTCGATTCGCCTTCCAAATAGCTTACTTAATGAGTCAGGTTTTCAACGTTCATACCCATCCAGCATCCGATCAAATTCTTCAATGTTTCGATCTTTTTGGTATTCATGATAAGATTTTCTCATATGAAACTGTAAGTTTCGGATGGCCCGATCCAAGTTACATTTTGATTGCCACTTTTTCTGATAATAACTTTTTTGATGTGATCCCTTATAAAGGGGAAGGGACTCTTCTTTTTTGGCAAATGTTTTCATTTCTATAAGTACGGCATTGCCCATCCGTTTTCGTAAATCATCTAATTTTGTTTGTTTGTATTTTTGATAATTGCTTCCTTCTCCGTATAACTCTTTCATGATCTGGACTTCATCATCCAACAGCTTTTGAAATTCTTTCATGTCTCTTTTATGGTACGTCTTTAGATATACATCTACAATTTCGTCAATATAAGGCCGAGCATCATTGATCGTCTGATAACCGTATTGCCATTGGCGTTTATCTTCCGGAAGCTTTAACAACGCTTTTTGAAACAGCCGTTTTGTTTTCCTGAAGCTTGCCAAGTCTACGGTGTTTTCTTTTTTATCGTGCACGGCCCCACGAATAATTTCGTTGATTCGATTACGGCTTTCGCTTCGATCCATTATCATATTGGCTACTTTGGATTTCATTTTATCCAGGGTTCCCTGCTTCCGTTTGGCCCGGTATTGCTCTTCCCACTGATTAGTTTCTTTATTATAAAGCCGTTTCTTTTCACGGGAAGGAAAAGGCTCCACGGTTGCGATATGAACATGGATATTATCAGTATTATAATGAATGGCCGCTGACCACACAGCCGTTTCTTTCATTTGTTCAGCATCAAGCATCACTTTCATTGCTTCACGGACCACATTCTTTATTTTTGCTTCATCCAGTTCCCCTGTTTTAGAGATAAATATTCCCTGCTTTTCCAGCCAGGTATTATCGAAACTGATGACATCTTGCCATAATGGAGAGCCGTTTTGTTCTGCTTTAGTAAAGGCATCTTTTAATTCTATCTTCTTGTTTTCATCCAATTGATCTGCGTCATTTGTAAAAAGGGACCCTTGTTTTTCATCATCCCCCATGTAATTCATATACGAATGAAAGACTTGAAAATCATTTAATTGTTTCGAATCGCGGTCCACCTTTAATACTTTTTTTACGTCTTCCCGGTCAATGTAATCAACATATTTTTTATATTCAGCAGAACTTGGCATTACAAATTTGCTTTTTAAGACAACGGCAGGAGTCATAAAAAACACCTACTTTGTTTGGTTATTATCTTTTTTCCTCTTGCTTTCCCAATCTAATTTCCGCTGCCGGTTATGGGCTATTCGATTTTTTACAACCACTTCAGCTTCCGTCAATTCTTCCGTCTTATACTTTTCTGTGGTGGCCAATTCTTTAAACTCATTTACAATAAAATAATGGTTCCAAAATTCCAACTGCATTTGGACATTTCGATCAATGACATTACCAGTGACCCTTATTCTTTTTAAGTCCTCCTGCATTCCCGAAAGATTCTCAATCAGTTTTTGATCAACCAATTTTTCAATTGCTTCTAACAGTGCAACCCGTTCCTTTTCCCGATTCTCAAAAAATTGCTGAACCATTATTTCAATCGCGTTTGCTTGAGAGGTATTTTCTTCAAAGGATAACTGCTCAATTTTTTGAACGGTATCACTTGTTAAACGGTAACTCTTTTTTAGTTTGGTCATACAATTTCACCTTGTTCCGCAACAAATACTTTCATAAATTCATTGACTTCTTCCTCATTCACATCCATCATCATCATAAAGATGGATTTCATTCGTTGTATCTCTTCGTTATTTTCTTTCATCATATGAATATTTCTTTCCAACACGCTGCCAACCATTTTTAATGCCTCTTCAAACCTGTTTCTCTCTTCCAGAAACACGTCCATATGAGCCAACTTTTCAATGTGTAATTTCAAATACTCATTCCGAGACAAGTTCTTTTTCTTTGCCAATTCATCAATTTTTTTCACCGCAACAACGTCAACGTTTCGCACCTTAATCTCCATTTGTTAAATCCCCTTTCCATGATAGATTCGGTTAAACAGTAGTTGTCTTTTTATTTCCGGCAATGAAAAAGGTTCTCAGATCATGTCTTTAAAGCACATTTTTTTGATCATCCGAACAAAACAACGTTCAAAGATAATAGAAGGAACATGCACAGACATTGCATGTTCCTTTGAAAACATCCCGTACTACGGGACTGTGGAATGAAAAGAGCATAAGGGAAAAATGCCCCCACCAAGGGTGTGGGATTAGGCAGAGCCTAACTTTTCCGTGGGGTTACAAAAAAAGCTAAAGACATACGTTTGTCTGACATTTTCGCTCTGTTTTATAGGATTCCAAAACGAAAATTGCCCCTAAATCACCTAAAACCACACATTTGTCCGACCAGAAAAAAGAGCAAAAACAATAGACTCCGTTAATCCGACTTCGAATCAGCAGACTTTTGTTGATTAGTTTTCACTTTTTCCGGTGGAGGCTGTGCTTTCTTTGGGGCTTCTTTTTTATCTATTTTGGAAGCATTGTTTGATTCCAATTGATCGTTCTGTTTCTCTATTTGACTCTGTTTTGCTTCCTCATCTGGACGAAGAGATTCCAATTTCTTATACAATTTTTCACGTTTCTCTTTTAGCTTTTCAACCTCCTGTTGAGACTTCTCTTGGTCTTTCTTTCCGTTTTCAATCGCTTCTTTTTTTGCGGTAATTTGTGCCATGGACTCCTGCTTTTCTTCTACCGTTTGATACTCCATATTTTTTTCAAGAGTAGCAATTTCTTTTTCAATGGAAGAAATAAGCTTTTGCTGCAAGGGTATTTGATCTTTCTCTATGGCAAATAACTCCTTCTCCACTTGCATAATTTCACGATTAATTTGTTCTGTTTGGTAATCAATGGGTCCTTTCGTTTCTAAATTTTGATTTATTTTGATCTTACGATAATCACCTGCTATGACCAATTCTTTTGGCTTTGGAGCCTTATATACGATTTCATCTTCGTCTTGATCCAAGGTCCCTGATGACTCCATTAAAGTGGCTTTCATTTCATTCTCAAGAATCATCCGATCTCTCTTTTCTCTTACAAACAATCCAATCACGCGGAAATCTTTTGGAACTTTTTTAACCTGAACAACCATATTTTCCTCATCTTTGTAAACAACTTCGACGGGGTAATTTTGCAACGAGTCTTTCTCTTTTGCTACAAAAGAAAAGGATGGTTTAACTTGATCCGATCCGGTATGTTTCGTTGTAATCGAAATTTCCATAAGTTCTCTTTTCGGATTATACTCCCACTTATTTAAGATTAAAGTTGTCTGATCCAGTCCGTTAATTTCTGTATGAAAAGGCGTTTGTACGATGGAATTATCATCATACATCCAAGCTTTGGACGTAAAAAAAGTGATGAAGCAAATGCCTATCACACACAGGAAAAAAACATAAAATTTATTTTCAAGACTCCATTTCATTTTTATTTTCAATGGAATAAACACTCCTTATCTACCCTACTTCTTTCCTAGCAGCTCTTTTATATAAGGCATCGGATCCACTTGTTTATTGTTTATTCGTATTTCAAAATGCAGGTGAGCTCCTCTTGAATCACCAGTGTTTCCAATTTTGCCAACCACTTCTCCGGCTTTTACTTCTGTTCCTTCAGGTATGCCTTTTTCCAGCATGTGACCGTACAGTGTTCTCATCCCGTTGCCATGATCAACAACAACCACATTGCCATATCCTCCATATCCACTTCCCCGTTGTCCAAAAGTGGAGACAACCACTCTACCATCCATAAATGCGACAATTGCTTTTCCTGAATCATTACCGCCTGCGATATCAATACCTTTGTGTAAGCCACCTGAACGTGGGCCATAACCAGATGTGATGTTCTTTGTATGGGGCACTGGCCATGCTTTATCACCAATGACTTCCACTGGCCCAACATCTTCACAATTCATGGTAAAACCACCCAGCTTTGTTGCTATGGTTGTCACATTCGGAACCCAATGTTTATTAAGGCCAGTCGGATCATTTGCAGCACCGATCGGGGCATAGACGTTCCCCAATTTGTCAATCGTGTTTAATCCATCTCTTATGATCCGGTTATATAACGTCTTTGCCATGGCACCCAAGCCTTCTTCAAGAGTAGAAAAATGATACAGCCTTGAACTGCCTGTTTTCGGGTCCATTAATCCTCCAGGATTATTTTTGTTCACCACAGCATTCGATGTTCCAAATCCTGTTTCGTGTAATGCAACCGCCGCAAATAACACTGGGTCAATTCCTTTTTCACCTGATAAAGAAATAATTGTTTCCTGGCTTCCGGCTAATTTCCCGGCTCCCTTAAAGACGGTATCCCATTTCCCTATATCAACTTCTCCCGTTTGTGAACAAGAAAATCCTCCACCTGAAGGCGAGGATTCATTGTTCGATGAACCGGCTGCTATACCAACAATAAGAAGAAACAATAGGAAGAAAACAGCAATAAAAACAAATCCTGAAAATCCTAGCATCCCTCCAATCCATAAGGCAATCTTTGTTTTCAGAGCTTGACCAATAGATCGTAAAATACTATCCATATTTTCTTTGGCTGATTCTCTGACTTTATAAAAGCCTTGAGGTGCCACCTTCGCCCCCTTTCTTGTTTCATTGTTTACTAGATGAATGGTTTTCTTCAGATGGTTCCACTATTTTATGGACCACCCAACTCTTTTTGTAAGGTACCACTGACACATAGAATAGTTGGGTTTGTTTTCCGATATTACTATCGTCATGAACCACATCCCAAGTTGCCACCACTCCAAATCTCATTTCATTTTGGCTTTCTCGTGATGCTGCATGTATGTCCAATTCAGCCACTTTGCGGGAAACCCCATCCCCGGAAGGCAATAATTCTTTTTTTATTGCATTAAAAAAAGACGAACTGGAATAGGGTTTCCATTTCGTCTTGTCGGTGTCTTCTTCCAACCATAAAGTTACAACCTTCTCGGCAGCTTCCTTTCCTTTTTCTACTGCTTCATCACCAAATTTTGAAGCATATTCTGATTCAAAGTCAGGTTCTTCTTCAATGGTTTCACTATCTTTCTCTTCCGCCTGTTCCGTTTCTTGATGGGTTGTTTCTTGCCCTGTCTGGCTGATTAATGAATCATCGGGGAAAACCGTATTTGTAAACGAGCCATCAAATTCAGGACTTTCTTTCCTGCCGAATTGATTGGTTATAATTATCCACAAAAGCACAACACCAATAATGAACACAATGGTAAACTTTGTTTTCGTCGCTTTATCCATTGTTACATTCCTCCACGGAACAGTGCCAATTCTTCATCGGAAGCTTCCACACTAAACAATAAATTTCCCACACCGGTAATCGAAAGCAGGCAATCTCCTTGCTGAAACTGAGGGACTTGAGCAATTTCGGATTCACTCATTTGACCTTCAAAAATGGTTCTCAATGCATCCAACGTATTTGAATCCTGCTGCATGATGAATTTGTATTGGGTGAGTTCAAACAAGGTACGTATTTTTGTGACCACCTCCGTATCCGAATGATTCGGAACAAAGTCTCGGATGGATTGACTGGCAAGGAGCAGTCCGCCAAAATACTTTCTGGCTTCCCTTGCAAAGTCTGTTAAAAAGCCGACGGCCAACATATTATCCGCATTGACCATCCGATGGGCTTCATCAATAATGACCATAAATCGGACGGCATCATCCTCATCAAAGTTCTCATCTTCATAAATAGCTTTCATTTGCGGAGCACCAATTTGAATGAGATTATCCCAGATGAGTGTTAAAGCATTATACATTTGGGCATTAAAGACGCTTTTCTCCAACCGGGTTAAGTTCCGGATGGAAAAGAAGATCACCTGTTCATTCGTGAATTCCGGTAATGTCGTATGGCCATTAAATAAATAGGAATAGCTATGAACCAAGTTATCTATCACCAATTCAATTTTTTCTAATCGATTTGCACGGGATACGGATAGTTCGCGCCGGATGATTCTCTTTTCAGGGACCTCGTACAGTTCATTTCTTAAATACGAGAGGAAATTGCTGAAAATGGGATACTCATTATTCTCCAGGTTTGTTACTCCGGTTGTATGAATTTTTTCTGTAAAACCAAGATGTTGATAGAAAGAACGAAGGATTTTCTTGAACTCCTCAATCTCTTCCATTGATGGATTATTTGCTAAAAACTCATAGAATGTGGCTACTTTTGATAAGTGCTGCATAAAACTTATTTCTTCATTTTTAACTGAATCCCCGCCATCCTCTACTTGATATATTTGTAAAGGATTGATTACTCCATGGCTTCCATCTAAACTAATGGTTTGACCGTTCAATGCATCAACAAGTGTGGTAAATTCCCCCGTTACATCAAAGCCGCGTATGAAATTTCCACGGCAGGCATTGTCCATTGTCAGCTTTTTTAACGCTGTTGACTTGCCCGCACCCATTGTACCCACTACAACCCCATTATAAAAACGGCGCTTTTTGTCTTTGTGAAACAGATCAAAGAGAACATTTCCGCCGGTGAAAGAGGCACCTAAGTAACTGCCTTTTGGATCATTTAGTTCTGAAAAGTGGAAAGGCAGCCCAGCTGCGAGTGAAAGAGCCGGGATCCCCTTTCCTTCCCTTTTATTAGGGAAATCCTGCTGTTGATCATACGGCAAAAACATTGATTGCCATTCCCAACTGGATTCATTTAAAAATATTTGCCCTTTAAATCCAAGTGAGTTTAATTCCGTTATCACAGATTGAATCTTTTGCTCCAATTCCATAAGCGTGACAGCATGAACAAACAGACGAAGATGAACAAGTTTGACTACTTCACCCATTTGACTGATATCCTGATAGAGCCCTTCTAATTCGCGATAGCTGTTTTGTGCATCAATCCGTTCCGAGTCATGTTTTGAACTCTGAAAACGAACCTGTTGTTCCAGCATGCTTTTATTAATAGAGCTGACAGCTTCATCTTTATCCATTGTTGCTACATCTTTGATCGTGATCACGTCCCGCATGGCCATGATTTTTTCTAACCATAATTCATTTGCTGCACTTGGGTAATCCCAAATATGAATGCACGCTTCATACCCGTCTCCCTTTTGAATGTATTTATCTTTAAAGTTAATTCCACCCATCGGTTGAATGGCCGCCAAGAAGGAAGGATCAAGCTTAGGCTTTTCTTCCTTCGATTTTACAGTTTCTGCTTTTTTCCCTTTGATCACTTTCAATTTCATCACCTACAGTTTGGAATTTTGATTGTTCATTACAAACAGCACGTCTTTTTTCTTTTCAATCGGCAATTCTTCTAAAGGAAACGTCTGCTGCATTGCCCGAATGAATTGTTTCTTTTGATCATGTAATTGTTGAGGAGTATCGGCATATAAAAAAAGAAAGAACTCCCGGTTAGTACGTTCTTTCTCCAAGTAATCCATTTCAAATAATTTTCGTTCAATAAATTGCAAACGCAATGGATCGATGGTTTTCTCTTTTTTCCTTAACCAATAGGCTTTTTGTTTTTCCGTATTTGCGGGAAAGTTTAAAGCGACTTCTTTAAATGCCGGAAAATAACTTCTTAACAACCGTGCTTGGGATAATAACATAAATTGCAAATCCCCATCATTCATGGAGTACAAATCTTTTGTGGTAATCTGCAAAATGTCCATCACACCGTTTTTCATTAAAATGTGATCTTCATGTATCTGTAAAAAAGGCAGAACTGAAGGGGTCTGTCTTAATACTTTTTCTTTCCTTACTTGTTTCTTTCGTGTTTTTTCTCTTTTCTTAAACCTAAGACGCTTCAACCATTCTTTTTTCTTCTTTTGTTTTTTGAAAGGAGCAGGATGAACCATTGGCGTAACGACCTCTTGTTCTTTTTTCAATTCTCCCATGGCTTTTATCTATCCTCCCCGTAACGCTCTTCTTGAAGCAATACCTCATTCAAAAGCTTCTGGTTATCCAATGAGTGGTATGCTTGTCTGTTATGTTTAAAAAGCAAATAGAAGGACATGTAGTTTTTCAAACCCGGATTGTTTCTGGATGGCAGGACAATCCACAACAATATTGCCCCACTCATAACGAAATATGGAATTGTAAAAACGCTGTGAACTAAATCACGCAACATAGTAAATATAAAAAAGAAGCTAATCAACAAAATGATTAGCTCCTTCATTTCCAATCCGAAAAGTTTAGGCTTTGATCTGATCTCTTTAGGTATTTCATACTTCATTCGTTATGCTTCCCCTTCCTGTTCATGCGGTGTCCTGGTGGTATCTTTATTTGGTGAACAGCCGAATTCATGGACTGCTTCAAATTATTTACACGGGTATGTGTTGCACTTTTCGTTTTATCTATACCTGTTTGCAAGGTTTGTGTAGGATGAACGACCGCTCTTGCAGTTTGTATGGCTGCATTTCCGGATCCTCTGCCTAATCTTCGGATACTTTGCCCAAGGCTAAAGCCTGAATTTCCCGCACGTACAATTTGCTCCTTTGCCTGCTGGATATGCCGGTTCCCGCCAGCCAATGTATTTGTATGGTGGACCTCTTTATGGCCATACGATTTACTTTGTTTAGAAAGCCCAGAAGATGGAGCGGTAGTGGTATGGTGTACTTTCTGGCCGCCTGGACTGGATAGGACGTATCCGCTTTTCTCATCATCTGATGGTGTCTCTACAGTTCCTTCCGTGTAAATTCTATCTTGATTGCTCCCTGTTGGTAAAATACTACTATGGCTCGGTTGAGCAGAGACATTTGAGCTGGTTAAATGTGCACTGTGGCTTGATTGCATATTTTGTGAAGTTTCCATATCGGCTGCTGATCCAGGAACTAAAATTCCGGATGCTGTTTGGGCATATCCAGACGGTATATTTTGTTGACGTTGTCCTTGACCTATCCCCACCTGTGAAGATGCTTCCACTGATTGCCTCTTTGATTTTAAAGAAGTCCCTTTTCCTGCAGAAACCGGCCCCTTCATTTGTCTTTCTGTGCCCTTGATGTTAGAGGACTGGATTTTCGAGATTCCATTTTCTTTTGCATGCACCGATGATTGTGAGGGAATTGCACCGTTTACATAAGGTTCGCTTGAATTTTGCTTAGATTGAGAAGCCGAATCCAACTGCTCATTACCAGAAGCAGATATTCCATCTTTTATACCCTCATCCGCCATTTTTGGTGAATCCCCGTTTCCCTTCATTTTTTCACTACCATGCTTAGAAATTTCTCCTTTTGCGGCTATTCCAGGCATTGGCTTGACAGGGACTCTTCTTGACCGTCCTGCCATTTCTTCCGGCGTTTTACTGGCTATACCTGACACTGTACGCCTGGCAAAATTCGCTCCGCCTGCTAAACCTGTCGTAGCCTTTCCTGCAAGCCCAAGACCTTTCTCTATTCCTTTCCCGACAGCTTTGGTACCAGTACCGGCTAGTCTGGCTCCTGCATACGCTCCCAGCATGGCTTGATATCCGCTTCGTAAACCGGCATCAATACCAAGCATCCGCTGAACAATATCCGGTGCATCAATTAACGCCCAAGCACCGGCAATAAGCAAAAGAAGAACACCCACACCGCCAATGCTCCCCTTCAACCCGTTTGCCCACGAAGAATACAGGATAAATAATTTTAACAGCATGGTCATAATAAAGATAACCGCAAAGGTGTTCATGATTTCGACCAACACCTTCTTTGTACGTTGACCGCCGGTTAAGTCAGTTGCGGCAATAAACATCCCAAATATTTGGTGGAAAGCTAAATCAAAGATGGAACGACCGATTTTGATTACTGTAATCACTAAGGCTAGTGTGGTCACTAACAAGGAAACTATTAGTACACCCCAGTTCACATGATATCGATAATAACTTTCACGCCCCATTTTGGTAGACGGTACTGTATTTTTTTCTAACTCGACGATGGTAAAGTCATCGCCATACCCAGTGGAAATTGATTGAGTTTTTAAGGCCTCATATGCTTGCGGTGGGTTCTTGTCTTTCAATTCTTTAACCCAATTCTTTGTTTTCCACTTGAGTAATTTGGCCTCATCCTCGTGGAAATCTAATTTTTGTGTAACGGGTAAATACGGTAAACTTTTTTCAGATAATCGATTGGCATACGTAAAGTCTGTTGTCCCTATTCGACTATCTTCTTTACTCATAGGTTTAGGAGGTAAATACTTGTCGCCGTCTTTTTTATTGGAAAATTCAAAATTACCTTCCGCATAATATAATACATCTGCTACATTACTTTTCACGAGTTCATTTGCTAATTTTTTATTTTCAGGATTTATTTGTTCTACCCCTAAATTTGTAACTTTTCCCATATTGACCATTAGATCAGGAATAACTACAATAACACACAGTGCCAAAATTACATTTATAATTACTTCATTTCTCTTTTCTATTTTATTGAACATAAATTGAAATCCAAGAACAAAAAGTGCAATAAAAAATACGCCCCATACCACGGGTCGTGCCATCTCCATAAATTCTTGGATTGGACCAGATGAATAAAAGTCATTCAATGTGATCACTTTATCAATAATTCCTTCAACGAAACTATTCAACCAGGCTAGTGAGAAAATCGCACCCGCGCCGATTAATCGAATAAAATCTTGTATAAACCACCCATGATCTAAGTGCAAAATATACTCCATTTCTTTATGCAGCTTAATTAATTGTTCATCCGAAGTTTTCCTCTCTGCGAACGCTACATCAAGGTTTAAAAAGACGAAGGAGATAAATACAACTAAAATAGAAAAGAAAATTAATAAAGGTTTTTTTTTAATACTCATAAATATCACCTTCCAATCAAAAAAGAACCTACCACTGTAGATTCTTTTATTCGTGTTCCAAATTTATATTATTAGTTTGTGCGTATTCCAAAATATTGTCGACTCCATTTACAATATCATCATCATTCATAAATGTTAATGATTCACTAGCCATATTCCTTACCATATTTTTTGTAATAACACTTCCAGTGTATATTTTTGAACCATTATTAATTAAAACCAAACCATCATCTACTGGTTCCCAATCTATTTCTGCTTGAGGGTGTGTATGTTCCCTTCCCCATTCTATAAGCTTTTGTTCATCTTCTCCTTTTAAATTCACGTAAAACCCCGTAAGTCCTTCCTGTTTTAATGAGTCGTCAAAGGCTTCGATTAATTTTGTATCTTTAACATCTTTTTCATCTGCAGCAAAAGTCAACAACAGAAATGTCTCCTGGTTATCCAATTTCTCTTCTAATTGCTTTAAGGTTAATTCATTCATACCCTCTTCTGGTTTACCGCATCCTGCCATCACGAGCAGAACAGCCAATACTGCACCAAAAGGGAATAAAGTTCGTTTTGCCATGTTATCCCCCCGAAGTTAATTTTGCTTTGATTATATCAAAATTAACTCGTAAAATAGGAACCTTTTGGAAATATGAATAAAAAGTAACAACTTATAGGACATGGGTTGTGTTATACTTTTGCTAGTACAATAGAATCGGCTCTCTCAAGGGCGGTCTGGCTCATCCCCAATGAAAGGGGGTGAGGCTGATGACAGTATTTGAAGCGCTATCACTAATGATAGCTTTCGGTGCCTTGGTCGCCATACTGTCTCAAGACAAAAAGAAATAGACCTCCCTTGAGACCTCGCAACGTTTCGGGGATGGTCTATTCCTGTAACCATAGAGCCTGCCACTCTTTGAGAGGCGACTATTGTACTTGACCGTGAGTGTTACAGCACTTGCGGTCTCTTTTTACTTTACGTACTTCTTACCCTTTTTATAACACATTTTAACATCAATTACAATAAACGAACCAAAATGATCATGATTATCCTTGATGGAGTAAATGCAAGTCCCTTGATAACATGGGAATCACTTCTCCCAGTTGAAATAATTCTTCAGGCATTAAGGTTAATCCTTTCCCAATATCCGATTTATTTGGCGGCCACCAACGGATATCATATTTTGGTTCATTTCCATTCCAGCTTACCAGATTCAACTCTTTTCTCCAGCCGTTTTTTCCTTCCTTAAGAACGGCTATTTCCTTCAATATTTGAAACTTCATTCTCACTTCGTCTGCACCTCCTCTTTTTGAAATAATATCAAACTGCTCCTTTTACCTGTTTCCTCAATGCCTCTTTTTCATCTAATTCCAATGGCTCCCCGGTTTCCTCGATGCTTTCCTCCTGTTCGCGCCTTTTTTGCTCCTGTTTTTCTCTTGCTTCCCTGATCTTTTGATCCCATTTCTCTAGAACAGCGTCAGGAAGACATTGGCTTAGGCTTTTATATATTTTGTAGATGATTGGACCGGACAGGGATGTTTCATAGGTTAAATAACTCAGCAGATGCAAAAAGGACCATTTATCTATCTCGTCCTCATACTTAAACGTTTCACCGCATGCAATAAACACTTTCCTTAAATCCGTTTTCAGTTTAAGGAAGTCATCCCGTCCCATAGCATCTACCATACGCACAAATTGTTCCTGTTCATTTTTTGAAGTAAAGACCATTTGCGATAAATTCAAATCGTGGTATGTCGTGGACATAATTGGAAGTTCTAATATGGACCGGCTGTTATCAAAATCATCGGCCAGGTATTCCCACCGAAATTTGTGCGAAGTCACATCTTTATTAAAAATCGGTTTTGGAACGATTTTACGGCGCTTGTTATCCTGGCGTTTGTTGGCCCGAACTACTACCGATTGTCCTTCTTTTAATTGCATCAATTCATCCGGCATCATCAGAGGCCGTTCCTTGACTGATTCGCTATGAGACTTGTCGGAAGACAGTAATTTTCCGTTCCGGCTGACATCTGTGATCGTTTTTGTCCCAATTAGCGAGCTAAACTGCTTGGCCGTTTGCTCATCCTTTGTGAGAATGTATATCTGGTTTGAACAGTTGCCGATGATGGTATCCGCTTCATCCCCATATCGGGACTTTATCTGAGAATAAGCTTGTACAATTAAATGGAAACGAAAACCACGTCCAGCACCAACAGTCACCATACCGGACATCCCTTCAACAGTTGGCATGTTTCCAAATTCATCCAGCAAAAAATGGACCTGACGCTTTAACTTCCCTGATGGACTCATTGTCGCTTTTTCCGCATTCACGCGATACAGCTGGCTGACAAAGATACTGGCCAACACATGATTCGACTCATCAAAGTCAGGTGTCACCATAAACACCGCAACAGGCTTGTCACCAAAGCCTACATCGGTTAAATTCATGCTGTTATAGCTTGTAAGCTTTGCGTTAGGCTCCAGCGCAAATATCTGGAGCTTATCCATTGCGGTTGAAAAAATACTGGCTCTTGTATTACCGGCAGCGAAGTTACTTGTCGCATACATCATCCTTGCCGGATTATTGTCTTCCCTTGCTCTAAAAAACAAATCTAACGCATTATTGCCTTCTTCATCATTATCGCCGCCTTTCGTAGAAAGAAAGTTTGCCACTGAATACATGTTGACTTTTTCTTCTTTTCCTGTAGCAATGGCATCCTCGGTAAGTGCTAAAATGATTGCAGTTACCAAGGACTTTGCCGAATTGGACCAGAACGGATCTTTTGCATTCGGATCATGATATAGGCTGTACGCCACACTATTTGCATATTGTTGGGCTAAACTCGGATTCCCTGTTTTCCAGGCGTCAACCACCAAATGCAAAGGATTAAATCCCATGCCCATAGATTGCTGAATAAGATTGAACACGTGAACTTCATAGCCACGCTTAATTAATGTGTCATAACTGGCAGCAGCCAACTCCCCTTTGGGATCGTTGACAACCAAGGACGGTTTATTTTTTGCCCGACTTAACACATCCAGCATCGGAAAGACAAAGGTTTCCCCTTTCCCGGATCTTGTAATACCAATGACCATCGTATGAATTGGCCCTTCATCAATCAATAAACGATAAGGACGATATTTTTCTTGGAGCCCTGATATAATGACTCCCCCATTGCCGTCATACTCCTCTTTTGCTGCAGGAATCATTTTATATTGCTTCTTCAATGCCTTGACCTTCTCAAATTCGCTCGTTCCATGCTGTCCTTTGTTCAAAGACTGATAATTCATTCGTATATTAAAAAGAAACTTAATCAGCCCAATTCCAACAATCAAATAGAACCCGGCATAAAACCATAGAACATCTGTCTGAAAATGCAAAAAGCTTTCCCATGGAATGGAAAAGCCAACGTTTTCAGGATCTTTTGCGAACTGTTCAATAGCAAGAAGCAACTTTTGCAAAAAAGCCAAAACAAAATTAGCCAAGAAAAAGGAAACAATTAAAAATCCGATGGCAAATAAGAATATTGCCTTCGGACTCGTCAATCGCTCTAATAGTTGCTTATTTTGCATATTCCTTTTCCACCTTCCCTTTTTAAAATCTCCGCCCCAAACTTCGAGTATCTTCCAAATGGCATCCACACATGAAATGTAATAAAAATTTGTCGTTGCTTTTTCGAGTGATCAACCGTGCCAGTCCAGCTAGTGCCTTGCAGGGCAGCATTAAGCGTTTCCTGCGCTTCCTTATTAACAAACCTCTTCTTCTTTGACATGTTTGGCGTATACAACATCAGCTTCGATGCTAAAGGAAAAAGGCTCATCAGGAACGCCGTTCAATTGATCCTTAAATAGCGTACTGACAAGCCCTGTGGAATCGGAAATGACTGTGAGCATGTTGTCGTCTTGGCTAAATATATAAACCTCTGGCAAAATATCACCTCACTCTTTTAAAAAGAGCTTAATTAGGACTCCTTTACTATCAATCTTTTAAAAATTCTTGTTTTTTACTTCTCCAGGCTCAAGATCTTTTTTTGTGGGAACGTCCGAGTTTTTGAAAAATATTAAAAAAGATATTAACACGAAAAGCGTACTAAAACTAAAAAACAAGATTAGTAGGGAACTCCAAATAGCATTGATCGATCTCATTACAACTAGCGATATTAAAATGTTTTCCAACAACACTTGATAAACGATTGTGGTAATTACTGTCAAAAAACCAGTTATTAATGCTAAAGAGGAAATAATAATAAACTCTTTTCTATAGTGTCCGTCTTCCATGATGTCTTTTACGATTTTTGTATTAAATATTGATGCTAGTACACTTAGACACGCACCGTAAAAACCAAGGCTAATACTTGTTAACAACAGAACACCTTCCAATGCTTTCTCAAAACCTCGGAACACAAAAAGCGGACAATAAAAAAACACTAATATACCTACTGCAACAGAAATCAAAAATGACAAAATTATGAAACGATAACTAACGCTCATTTCACCTCATCCTTAATATTCTATTCTTATAACCCCCATGAGCTTCCTCGTCGTATAGTCTCACCATATCTTCGAAAACTCTTATTGAATTTAATTGTCTATCAGTTTCTAAATTAAAGGTTGTTGACGCTTCTAATTTATGATTTATTAGATCAATTGGCTCTACAGGTGATTCCTCATGTTCTCGAGATCGAATTCTTAATTTCTGAACCTCCGGGTCATCAATAAATTCTTCTAATAATTCAACTGCAAAGTCTGATTCGATTTCGCCAGCTCTTCTTGAACTAGAATTAAGTGTTATTTCGACAGACGCAACACCATTAGGCCGTCTATTATAAAGACTTTCCAAAAGCCCTAACGCTTTCTCTCCTACTACTTTGGTCGTGATCTTTCGATATGCTGTTTGTCTAAAAGCTCTTCTTCTGGCTGTATCATCAGATATCATCGCTATTGAAAAATTATTTCCTGCTTCCGCTTCAACAACTAATGATTGAATAAATGAGCTAATTGCAGAAGGTCCTAATGAATCTCGATTTCTTTGTATCATTAAAACATGATTTTCCGGATCATATAAAACACTCACTTCATGTCCAATATATTCATCATCATCCAAATCGAGCATTTCAGACTCTCCATGCAATGTTGTTCTGTTGGGTAAAGTGTAACTTAATCGCTCAAAAGTTAAATGATAATATTGGGTAGCATAATCAACGGAAACATCCGAAAGTCGTGCAGGTTCAAAATTATACGTGTATACTCTTTTGTACTCTTGGTTACCTTGGGCCCCTTCCTGTTCTCTCCCAGTTACATATTGTTGTCTAATATGCTCGAAGATAGGTACTAAGTTAAAACCAACCACATTACCATCTTCTCTTTGTGTAATTGGTTCAAAAAAGTTAAAACCTACTCTTTTAATAACAGCCATTTATTAATCCCTCCCCCCTAATCATCAAATTACTCATTTCGACAAGCAGGAGGGAAATCCTTCTTTTTCTCTTCCTAATATATGAGTGTTACCCTAATAAAATCTCTCCGTATAGCTTAACTCCGTTAGATGACTTGCCTTGATCTGCACCGCCCCCGGATCCCCAGCTCAAACCACACTTTCCAGCGCAATTGATACAGCCAAATCTTTGTCGTTTAAAAATATATCCCTTGTCTCGTAATCAATCACCAACACGTCACCTGCTATAAAATTATAGTTTAGTATGATCTTGCCGCCTTTGTTCTTTCCTGTGACAGCATCGGCAGCCTCCCTTGCCGCACTAGCAACAGCAGATACCTTAGACTTAATTCCGTTAATAAATCCCTGAATAATATCTTTTCAGATTTGTACCAGGTCAATGCTTTTAAGTGTGTTGACACTGTTATCTTTGACACCACGGATCTTTTCTAATGTCTTTGATTTCAGTTCTTCCCATTTTCGGATTTTGTCACTCACTAGATCACCTACCAAAGAAATGACTTTGTATTTCAATTCGTTCCATTTTCGGATAGCTGAAGATACTAAATTTCCATGATCCTAATTATTGCATTATTTTCAAAGAATCTCATATGTTTGATGCAGTTTGCTTTAATGAATATAATAAATCGGTAAGGGTTTTTTTGTTTTTTAATTTATTCTACCTTTCCATGTCAACAACTCTTTTTTTTGAAGGTTCTAGGTTTCTTCTTTTTGCTTCAAATGAATGTTTTACGTCATTAAATGCCTCAGTAAATTTCTTTTTATCAAGGTTTAAATATTCATTAGCATCTTTTATACCAACCGGAAAAGGAAAAATTTGATATCCAGCCTGTATTTGCTCCAATGTATCGATTATCTCCTTTGTTGCCTTTTCCCCCGCTTGATCTGCATCTAATGCCAGAATGATGTTTTTATCCTGGAGCAGTACTTTATTTTCCAAAATAAATTGACAAAGCTTTCTGGTCTTGGCCGCACCGGTCAAAGCCATCAGTCCAACAGCAGGATCCACTTCACGGAAAGAAGCAGTATCTAAAATCGCTTCACTGATGACCAATGTGTTCGGTTTGTTAGGGATGTCAATAAAAAAGTCCCTCGTTTCTTTTGAGGGATTTACAATCAATTGAAGCTCTTTTGGTTCTATACAAGGATCAATACTGGACCGTAATAATATGCGATCTAAATGTCCATCGTCTCCGTAGATTGGAAAGATTAAATTCCGTTTGCACATCCAGTCATTTGTTGAATAATTCTTGGAAAAAAGCTCTTTTCCTATTTCAAACATTTTTTGAACGTAGGCCTCATTTATTAAATCAACTATAAACGGCCTCGTCGTTTCTTTTGAGAGCCCTCTATATCCGTTATCAAGTGTAGGACTTTCAAAATGATTCTGCATATGCTTTAGGAACCGTGTCATCCAGTCAAGGGCTTGGGCCTGCTTTTTCGTAAGACTTGGATATTCCTCCGATATAGGTTTGAGTGACCAAACTTCATCCTTCTCTTCAAAATGCAAGATCATACGCTCACCACATTTGTTTTCACGGTTACATCGAATAAAACTTGGATTGTTTTTATAAATGAATGCTTCTTGTTGCTGGCATTCAGGGCATGTGCATAGGAAGTATCTTCCTTTGTCTTTTGCATTTAGGTCCGCCAAGGCTTCCTCAATGTTCTGATACAGTAACTTGTTCCTGTTCTGCATCCAGAATCACCTTTCCGTCAAATTCCATTATTTCAGGCAGTTTCTCCCAGTATTTTTGGATGACTGGAGCCAATACCAGTGATTTAACCATTTCGTCTGTTTTTAGCACGGTCCCTTGAAACAAAATCTTATCGTATTCTTTTAGGAATGCATTATTTAATTCAGCATGCAATTCATAAGCATCTGAAAATCCCATTTCCCTTCCTAAAAATTCAAACAAAAACGTCTCCAACTCTTGATAGGGCCGGAAACGTGGATAAAGAGCATCTATTCGTTTTTTCGATACTGATTGAAAACTGGCGGCGGCATACCGAACAAACTTTGAAAAATATTCATCATCTTCAAACCAAAACTCTACTTCTTTATTAAGTCCCGCGTCATTAATGAATGTTTTATTCTGCCGGACCTGTTTGACTATAGTTCGGTAAGATGAATCAATAGAAGTGATGATCTCTTCCAAATAGGAATAAAAGCCTGTTGCTACATGTGGATAAACTTCATCAAATAACTTTTTCAACTTGTCAACTTCCAGAACTAAAGGAAATGGTACCAAATCAGGCTTTCCCAAAACCTGATCAAACCTAATGGCAAAAGTTTTGAACTCTCTATTTAAAAAAAGCTGACGTTCCTTTTCTGCATATTCCTTAAATTTTTTTACGTGCTTGCGCTGTTCTTTATTAGTTTTACACAATGCTTCTTCCAGTTGCTTTTCAAGGGATTGTTCTTTGTCAAAACCCATTTGAGTTACCAGTACCTTTTGACCATTCATCCACAATTCAACTGTTTTCTGTTTTACCGTTCGCTTTTCTTGATCAAGCCGTATTTTTATTTTCTGGACAATTTCATTTGCTTCACATAAAAGGTAATTCCGTTCTTCATCCAACTCCCGGTAATATTCGCCTTCCTTACCAAATTTAATAATTAATTCCCTCATCCTGACACCCTCTTTCTTCTTTAAAATAACCCGATTGCTCTTTTTCTATTAAAATCCAACCACACGCCCTGAGAACCAGCTAACAAGAGAAGCAGCCAAATAAACAAGGGCAAATCCGATGAATACATTGACCATCCATCCTGAATACATATCTTTCTTTTGAGGATCTCTGGCAAATGTCCATAAAAGACCGATTACCACCAGAATTAAACCGGCTAACACAGGTGCCACCGGTTTAATCCCGTCCGTAATATTTCTTATGGTTGTAATAACCTGATTCATAGATCAATCTACCTCCCTTGCCATTTCTGCAATGAAATCTTTATTTGATAAATTAAAATGAAGAACAACTTCCTGATGTTTCTTATGGAGCCATTCAAAGTAGGAAACCTCCTGCCCTTCTAAAATTCCTTTTGCTAAAGCTTCAAACTCTTGAAAGCCCTCTGGTTTAACATTTGATCGTTTTTTCTTTCGTTTTGGTTTTGTTGTATTTCTTTTTCCTGTTGGTTCATTTTGAACCGATCTTTCCTCAGTATTCATCGATCAACTTCCTCCTCGTTTTATATAAATACATAATGGCTACAGGCTCTGATTGCGTTTCATATAAACTCTTTCAATTGGTAAATCCCTCCCTCTTCGCTTAACGGCAATAAAAAAAGACCCATCCAAATCGGAAAGGTCCTACAAAGGAAAACCAAAACTGGCGCTCGCGTCCGCCTAATCCTTTGATACTAACAATATAACACGGTTTTTAGAGATTTTTGTACGGTTCGAGTTCGTAAAAAGTTCAAATGGAGTACACCAAAAGTGTCAAAATAGAAGATGTTATAAAGTTGGACTACATTAACACCCAAGCCAAAAATCCATTTCTTGGTTAGAGACATTAGGCTTAAAAACAAAAGCCAACTAGCATTCGATTTTCTGTACTTTTCAAATAGACTCAAATTTTCCAGCAAAGAAGCCGGTTGATTGTTATAATTGGAATAGATATCCTGTTAGGTAGTAGTAAGAATAGATAATTCAAAAAATTCATCAAAAACTAAATGCTTTCACATATTTAAGAGAAACTTAATAAAGCTAAAGGAGGCTCATATGAGTATTAAAACGTACCAAAACAAAATTCAAAATTTGGAAAAAGAGATAGGTAATATTGAAAAGAGCATCGGGAAAGAGCAAGAAAAGATAGAAAAAGCCTTGAAAGCCTTACAACGTACCAAAAGCCCATCGATCCGCAACACTAAACAAAGAGAAATGATAACTGCTCAAAAAAAGGTTGGCGAACTCAAAGTTAGGAAAGCCACCAAATTAAAATCTTTAAACAATGCATTAGAACAATTAAGAAGAACGGAAGAAAGAGAAACAAAAAAACTTCAAACTGCCGAATTGAACCATAATAAAAAGATTACTGATGAGTTAAAAAAACAACAAAGAATTAGTCAAGAAATATCAGCCCACCCTATTACAATTAATTTCGAAGCATTACCTGATAAAATTAATGTCCTTTTCTTAGCCTCAAATCCTTCTGATCAAGATTCATTACGATTAGACCAGGAAATTCGATTAATACAAGAGAAGATTCGTGCATCAGACTACCGCGATTCTATTAATCTACAATCTTGGTGGGCAGTTCGTTCGAACGATTTATTACAAGCCATAAATGAGGTAAAACCTCATATTATTCATTTTAGTGGGCACGGTTCTCCAGATCATGATATTGTACTGGAAACAACTGAAGGAACTACCAGTCTTTTATCGAAAGAAACTGTCTCACTTTTAATGAAGACGATGTCCGATTCAATAAAACTTGTGATTTTTAATAATTGCTTTTCTAGTGGACAAGCGGCAGCGGTGACTGAGCACATTGACTGTGCAATTGGAATGAATGAAGCCGTCTATGATGATGCTGCAAGAGAATTTGCTGCACAATTTTATTCGGCTATAGGATTTGGCAAGTCTATACAAAATGCTTTTGAACAAGGTAAATTAGCGTTAACCTTAGCCGGACTTGAGGGAGAGGAAATCCCGGAGCTTTACACAAGAACTGGCCTAGACCCTAGTGAAATAATATTAGTCAAACCACCCTTATAATATAAATATATATAGAATATGACCCCAATCTCACAGATGGAGGTCATTTATTAATTCAATTCTGTCTAGTTCCAATAACTTTTTGCAGCTTAAAAAATGATACTTTACTTTTACAAAATTTTGTACTTGAGTTGTAACATGTCTTACAGGTCGCTCTTCAAAGTCTAGAAAATTAATCTCTTAATTAATGATTTTAAAAATAAATCTCTACTATTTTAATCCATTTATTAAAGCCAATCCTAACCAATACAAAGATTCTTTTTTCTTTTGATAATACTGCGTTCGTCCCAAATGCATTTCTTGATAGACTAAATCATCCGGTGTGTATTTTCCATCGTATCCTCTCTTCAAATACTTTTTCTCTATGATTTCTTGATGCATTTCCGGCAATTTGTTTAACCCTTCATGAAAAAAGTGAAGCCACTCTTCGGCAGTTAGTGTCTTTAAAGCAGTAGACTCTGTTGAGCTATGAAAACCGTTGGAATGAAACGGCATGTCTGAATAACTGCTTGTAATTGATGGAATCTTTGTTGTGTTAGCAATGAGTTTCATTCGGAAGTACTTTCTGATCCATTCCCCTAACACATATTCAATCACACATTCCATTTCTTGTTCTTCCAGCTTTTTCATATCGGATTCAGATTGAATTTTATTAGAGTATAACTCAAAGGCAAGCTGCATATCGTTTCCTTACCTCCTCTAAATCTTTAATGATCTGTACCAGGCCTAGGTCTTAGTTTCTTAACAGCAATGTTTACTAGTCATCTTCATCGTCCAACCAATTATAAAGGACTCCTGTATTTTGATTTCGGTAGTTTTGTTTCCGGTCCGCCATCTCCTTGGTCAACAATTCAAATATGGCTGTGTAAATATATCCGGACTCATTCTTCACATTTTGCTCCTTCTCAATTTTTCTAACTGCCCGGCTAAAGGCTTGAATAATTTGATGTTCAAGTTCGCGTTCATGCTCTAACCAAATTACGCAGTCCGTTTCTTTTTCAACGTTATGTTTTGCAAGAAGGATCATCTCATAGTATTTTTTTGCTTGTTCCGGTGATTCAGAGAACACCTGAAGCACCCTAGCTAGTCTTTTGGGAATTCGCTCTTGGTTATCATAAAACGCCTGCTCCATGTATTTTTCTTTTAATTCTTCTTTCTTGTCTTGTGACAAAGAATCAGGAAAATCAAATTGATTATGCAGAGCATCGTCAGTATCTATTGTATCTAGATCTTTATCTTTATACTTAATCTCTTTATTACTTAATTTATTATATGTTGATTTTGGGAAGTCCATTTTGGGAAGTCCAAAATCAACATTAGAAGCCGCACTTTTTTTGGAATGTTGATTTTCAACATTTGAAGATTTCTTCCCATCCCAAACCGAACACCCCTCTTTTTCTTCAATTTCTCGGATATCCTCATCAGTAAATTTCTCTTGTGAATGATAGTAAACGTATTCAAACTTTTTTCCGACCCTTCTCCTTAGTTGAACTACATAATTATTCTCCACCAACTCGTTCCAGGCATTTTGCACAGAGGTACGACCGTTTTTAGCATATCTTTGATATAGTTCGGTTTTATAGATCGTCCAGCTATCAGGCATAGCGGTTAAATTACTCAGTAGCCCAATGGCCTGTAAACTCAAATTTTCTACATCATGCAGCATGTTTCTGTTTATAGACTCGTAGCCTTTACTTTTGAATTTTTTAACATTTCCACTCATAAATTCCCACTCTCCAAGTTTGGCGAATCATATTTTCTGTGTCCGTCCCCTACTCATAATTACCATTTGATCCTCCCAATGATGGATGAATAACTCATTACGCTTACACATACTACAAAATGTGTTGCAATCAATTCCGTCAAAATAGACAATCTCACCATGCAGAAATTCCTTTTTACACCTTGAACAGATTTTTACTCTTGAATGGTTCACATAAGTTCCTCCTAACGATCTATCATTTGATTATTATTCCCATCTTACCTTCCTTGATCATACGGGCTATATCTTTTTCGTACTGCTTAACTTTTTCCTCCGGGATCAGCAAGTCAATTTCTCTGCCTGTATTACTTGTTTCAGAATCTAATAGAAATACCCTTCCACTGTTTTCAACCCGAACAGTTTGGCCGTCTAAGAGTTGAAATCGAAAAATCGTTCTTTTCAGCCCTTTGACTTTAAACAATCCAAATGAAAATGGACCTTCCGGCATTTGTACATGAGTTACAGATAAATGATTTATGTCTATTTACCTCCCCTGTTTCATGACCGAATCGTCTTACTTCAGTTTTTGTTTATGCCTCAAAAACTGCTGCATATTGTCTTCCCTTCCAGATCAAAAACAACAAATACACCTGAACATTCATAATATTTCATTGAACACAATTGCTCTGCTGCCTTTTCAAAAAGGATGTCAGCTATTTTTATTAAGCTACAGTTTGAGCACAGTAATTTTCACTTCCCCTTTACTCACCAAAATTGGTGAATACGTTAATTGGGCCGACTCTCCAATTTTGAAGAATCCCAATTTCGAATAAACTCAAGGGCCTCTTTAAAATCATGTCTTCGAATATCACGATAGGAATTGACACCATAGCGATTTTTTAAATCGGAATAAATCCTCGAAAAGTATTTCCTTCTGGCACCATCCCTTAATAATGGATAGTGAGTATGAATAACACGGCAAACAGCGTTTTGGATTTCCTTCTGTTCTTTTGATAACAACGTTACTTTATTACTTTCCAATACGTGGCGTGTCCGGTTAAATTCGGCTATGTACATTTCTTTAAATTGCATAGCCTTTTCTCCTGTGTATCCCATGGCCAGCATGGCAAATCCATCAAACGTCATTATGAAACTCGGCATAACCCTACCCTGCTTATTTTTGTAAGACGACTCTCCATAATTGGCTTGTCTAAAGTCAACCGAACACTTTAAATTGCGAATGTCACGCAGAACCTTGTCGTGCCCTTTTTGAAAAACTTCTGCAACCTTTAGGCTGTCTGTAAAAACGCTATTACCTTCAACAAAAACAAGCTCGCTATTTACAACGTCTTTAACTAACTTTGTCATGACATACTCTCCTTCTGGGGTATCGCCCTTTATGAGGAATCATTTCTTTTTTAAGAAACTAGGGTGGCTTGCAAAATCAATTACAATTCCTTTATTTTTCATTTCAGAAACTAAGCGTAATAATCTAGACTTTCGATCATGCGCGGAAACATTTATTCCATATTTTACATTCAATTTGAATCATTCCCTCCTGTCATTCACCATTTTTGGCGAGTCCTAAAATATGTTTTTTATTGATCTTGACATGCTATACTTTTATATAAACAACCAGTAAACTATGGTTAGTATGATTCTGATAGGGCTTGGTCTGTTAGATACAATACACGACCATATATGCCGTATAGTTACCTGAAAATTTGATTAAAATGCTTATCCAAAAATTCGGCCATTTTAATTGCTTGAAAAGACCATGTCTGCCCTTTTGATTTCGGGTAATACACAAAGCCCCCATTTTCAACATCCAGTATCATCCTGAACTTTGACGGGTAGAGGATACGTTCTTTAATCCACTCATGCTTTTTGCCTGTTCGCTTTTCAAGATCTTTCATGGTCCAGTACACGCCTTTAAGCTCTTGCTTCTTCAATTCCTCCAGCTCGATCTTTGAAATTAAAACCGAATCGCCGGGGATTGGAATGGTTAAATTCACATTAAGTTGCTGCATCGTTCAACTCCCCTTTTTTATTTGAACTATATTGCAGAAGGCAGAATAAACTTAAGCTGTAGGTTGTTTGCATTTGCAAACACTAATTGCAAAAAAAATATCATCGAACTGTACTTCTAAGGTATCGCATATTTTTTTGGCAGATCCCGGACTTGGGTTCCTTTCGTTATTCTCGATTTGACTAATTAATGCATGGCTAAGATGTGCCCGCTTTGCCAATTCTCGTTGAGAAAACCCTTTTTTAACCCTTGCTTCTTTAAAAGCAACAATATTAACTTTTATGTTCATTTTCTCACCTCTTTCCACTTACGTTTGCTTTTGTAAACATATTACCATTTTTGTACACATTTGTAAACACTTTTTTATAAAAAATGCTGCACAAAGACATTGTTGTGCATTTGCTTTTGTTATCATAATGTTATCAATTGTAAACGAGGAGAATAGTTATGGAGTTTAGTAAGTATTTAAAAAAGCTAAGAGAGGAAAATAAACTTTCAATTCGACAGCTCGCATTGTATTCCAATGTTTCTCCTGCGTATCTATCACAAATAGAAAATGGATCCAGAGGGACTCCATCTCCTGAGGTGTTAAAAAAACTTTATAAGCCTTTAAAAGTTCCTTACGAAAATTTATTGAGAGCAGCCGGATATATTGATGAAGAAAAAAAAGGTCCATATAATACAAACTTTAATCCCCTCTCCGAAATCAACGAGCTGGTAGAAAAGTATGGCATTGAACAAATGGGCTTCTTTGACATAGAAGAGTGGAAAAACCTTTCTCCAGAAGATGTAAGGCTGATTGAAGAACATTTTAAAATGATTGTGAAGCTAGCAAAGGAACGAAATAAGAAAAAGTAGAAGCACCTGGAACCGGATATTGTTCCGGGTGCTTTTTAAGGTAAATGAAAAAAGACCTGTAACCAATCAAAGTGCAAGTTGGCAATAAAGTTGTTAAAAATCTAAGCGTTTATTCTACAATCGCGCCCTTATTCTGGAATAATAGCCGATGCATTACTGCTACTCATCATAAATTTTTGTATGTAACTTGAACGATTTGTTGTTCACCATTCTCTTAAAAAAACTTATAAGTTTCCATCCCGATTTTTTCTGCAACTTATATTATTTAGGGTCGTATACGAAAGTATTTTTGGATAGTTTAAAATATTAAATGCATATTCCTTACAGGCGGATGCTGCCTCGGTAGCATACCCCTTATTCCAATACTCTTTAATAATGTGAAACCCGATTTCTGGTAACCTCTCTCCATCAATGTTTTGTATTGTTATTCCACAATCACCGATAAATGTACCCCCATCTTTTAATATAACTGCCCATAGTCCATGTTTATCTTGCTTATAATTTTTCATATTCCATTCAATCCAATCTTTAACCTCTTCATGATTAAAAGAATGATGGTAATATTGCATGGATTCTGGGTCGGAAAGCACCTTCGATAATTCGTTATCCATTTTCAACTCCCTTAGATATAATCGTTCCGTCTCAATTATCTTCAAAATGATCCCCTCTAAGCATTTAATTTTCTGTGCCACAATCGGCCCGATTGCTGAATATCATCACTGGTTTTTTAACCTTAACGATCTCTATGGTAATTCCTAACAACTGGGTTTATTTCAGATAATTGGAACTAAAACTGTTACATTTACCCTATAAAAATAAAACCAAAGTCCTCAAAAACTATTTATATTTAATTCCATTTTTTAATTGCACTCATTAAATACCACCAACTAGTACCAATATTTGGGCATTTCCTCATCTTGTAAACAAGAACGTACGTTTGTATAATTTCCACAGGAGGGATTATTATGCAGACATTGACCCGTATTTATCCGACTACAACACTTGAAGACTGGGTAACTGATTTTTATTCGCGTTTATCCATTTATCGGCCAGAACAAATTGATATACAGCTAATAGCGAGCCGATTTAGGATTTATGTACACACCAAACCGATGCCTTCTTCTCATCAGATTGTCGGCCGATACAGGGGGATTACGCTTGATAGCCGTGAAAGCAAAGAAATTCAAAGGGAAATGTTTTTTCATGAGCTTTGCCATATCCTGCGTCACTATGGAGTGCAAACTATGATGCCGGACGCTTTTCGTGAACTCCAAGAGTGGGATGCCAGAAATTTCATACGGTACGCGGCCATTCCGCAACACATGTTACAGTATATAAATTTTGAAGACCCTTACGTGATTGATCAAATGTCCAATTTATTTAAGGTAACTCCCGAATTGTGTGAGGAGCGGCTAAAACAAATTAAAAACCGATATATTTGTAAGGCAGCAGAAAGGCTCGCTCCATAGAAAAAAGAAGGATTTAAAGTCCAATGGATTTCGATTATGATAGTTTATGAGAGGAGGAAAATAAATGGCCAGTTTTACAAAGAGAGGGAAAACATGGCAATATACAGTCAGCAGAAGGATCAACGGTAAATCAAAGCCAATACGGAAGGGAGGATTTAAGACCAAAAAAGAAGCCCAAGTGGCTGCTGCCGAGGTGGAAGAAAGTTTGCGAAAGGGGTTAGTCCCATATTTGCGTCTGGAACCATTTGATAAGTATTTTGAGGAATGGATTGATCTTTATAAAAAAGACGTAAGCCGGGTAACGATAAAGCGTTATAAGGATACGTTAAGAACGATTCAAGAGTATTTCGGACACAAACCTATCCAAGACATTTCAAAACGCGATTATCAGGCATTCCTGAACGAATACGGGCAAACGAGGGCTAAAGAGACAACAAGAAAGCTAAATAACCATATCAGGGCTTGTGTAAGGGATGCCATTGATGAAGGAATAATCCGTGTTGATTTTACACGGGGAGCAACCATCACCGGCCACGTAGAGGCAAAAAGACCAGAAGAGAAGCACCTAAATTATGAGGAAAGTAAAGTATTATTGAATGAATTATACAACCGTCTTGATCGTGCTCTCGCTTATTATTTATTATTGCTTGGATTAACCTCTGGAATGAGGTATGCAGAAATGGTGGGCTTAACAAGAAAAGATTTCGATTTCAAAAACAATGTTATCAATGTGGACAAAACTTGGGATTATAAGACCGGGGACGGCTTTGCCAAAACAAAAACGGATTTATCGAATCGCAAAATAAAAATGGACGCTAGAACGATGGCAGCATTTAAAAATTTATTCAATGAAATGCCTTCTAATATTCACGGGTTGGTGTTTTTTAATCCAGGAAGTAAAAGCAAAGTGATTACTAATAATAATGCGAACAAAATGCTTGAACGTATGTTGAAAAAGTTTAAAATAGAACCAATCACCATACATGGATTGCGGCACACACACGCCAGTGTATTATTGTATCAGAAAGTTTCGATTTATTATGTCTCCGAACGATTAGGCCATTCAACGATTGATACAACCATGCGGCATTATGCTCACGTGATAAAAGAGTTGCGGGAAGAGGACACCAAAGCAGCTATCAGTACATTCGAGAATATGAGGGTTGTGTAAAATTTGTGTAAAAAAGTTTCAAAACCTATCGTTTTAAATCGTATTCTACAAAATAAGAAAAACACCGAAAACATTGGTATAACAACATTTTCGAGTGTTTTATGACGAACCAGACTTATTACATATTTACTTGGTACGCCCTCGACAGGAATCGAACCCATATTTCAAGAACCGGAATCTTGCGTGTTATCCGTTACACTACGAGGGCATTTTTTTATCATACGATATTAAATTATAATCGATTTTTTTCAAGCTTGCAACCCTTATTTAGTTTAAATTATGTACAGATGGTTATTATGGTTTGTATAATATTTAATTCCCCATAAGAAACAAAACGTTTGACCTTTATTGACCATGGTTGTATGATAACAATACATACAAAGATTTCCACATGAAAATCTGCCAGTCGGCTAATGAATGAGGAGGAGACAAATGAATTTAATTCCAACTGTTATTGAACAAACAAACCGAGGGGAACGGGCATATGATATTTACTCCAGGCTGTTGAAAGACCGGATTATCATGCTGGGGAGCGGGATAGACGATAATGTTGCCAACTCGATTGTCGCTCAGCTTTTATTCCTTGAAGCGGAAAATCCTGAAAAGGATATTTCCATTTATATTAACAGCCCGGGCGGCAGCATTACAGCGGGAATGGCTATCTATGATACGATGCAATTTATTAAGCCGGATGTACAAACCATCTGTATCGGCATGGCGGCTTCCATGGGAGCTTTCTTGCTGGCAGCAGGTACCAAGGGGAAACGATATGCTCTGCCAAACAGTGAAGTGATGATTCACCAACCTCTTGGAGGCGCGCAGGGGCAGGCCACTGAAATTGAAATTGCAGCCAAAAGAATTTTGTTCATGCGTGAAAAACTCAATAAAATTTTGTCTGAACGCACCGGCCAGCCGCTTGAAGTGATTGAGCGTGATACTGACCGTGACAACTTCATGACAGCTGAAAGAGCCAAAGAATATGGACTGATTGACCATATTATTGACCGCAATGAAGGAATTACTAAATAAGAATGTATTAAGGGCTACCCCTCAAATATCAGAGACTTTGATAGGGATAGCCCTTTTTCTGTGGATCTAGCGATCATTTTCCACAAATTCTGCCAGAGTGTTAATCGCTTCGTCTTCATCTGGTCCATCGGCAATCAGCTTAATGGTCGCTCCTGTACCTGCAGCCAGGCTCATCAGACCCATAATGCTTTTGGCATTCACTTTTTTGCCGTCTTTTTCAATAAACACATCTGATGAAAAACGGTTAGCTTCCTGAACAAATTGTGCAGCTGGTCTCGCCTGAAGACCTGATTTTAATCCTACAGTTACTTCTTTTTCTGCCAATTTACTTCCTCCTTCGATTTACACAAATCGTTATTTTTTATAAGCCAAAAGAGATGGATCGCCAGATCGGAGCTTTTCTGCAATTTCATCAATTTTTCTCAGGCGGTGGTTGATGCCTGATTTGCTGATCTGGCCGCTTGAAACCATTTCACCCAACTCCTTGAGGGTTACATCTTGATGAGTCATTCTAAGCTCTGCGATTTCCCGAAGCCTATCCGGCAAATAATCGAGCCCCACGGTATCCTGTATAAAGCGAATATTTTCAACCTGTCTCAAAGCTGCGCCGATTGTCTTGTTCAAATTGGCTGTTTCACAGTTCACAAGCCTGTTGACCGAATTGCGCATATCCCTCACAATGCGAACATCTTCAAAGCGAAGGAGTGCATTATGCGCTCCGATAATGTTTAAAAACTCGGTGATTTTTTCAGCTTCCTTTAAATAAGTAATATACCCATTTTTTCTTTCTAGCGTCTTACTGTTTAATCCAAACTCGTTCATAAGTTCACATAGCGACTCGCTATGCTCTTTGTAAATGGATGAAATCTCCAAATGATAGGAAGATCTCTCCGGGTTGTTTACCGAACCTCCGGCAAGGAAAGCCCCCCGAATATATGAACGTTTGCAGCATTTTTTCTTCAGGAGTTCGGGAGATATTTCCTGTATCGCCAAAAAATTGTCCCCCAGGATCTTCAGATCTTTTAATATTTCTTCTGCGTTCTCTTTTAAACGAACAATATAAACATTATTTTTCTTCAGCCGCATTTTCTTTCTTACAAGTAATTCAACAGCTGCGCGATAATTTTTTTTAATTAAGGTATAAATTCTTCTGGCGATAGCTGCATTTTCTGTTTGAATATTGACGATTAATTCCCGATTGGAAAAAGACAATGAGCCATTCATTCTGACCAAGGCGGAAAGCTCCGCCTTGGTACAACAATCTTTTATCGTCAAATTTGTCAGTTCTTTTTTTGTTTCCGAGGCAAAAGACATTGCTGCATCCTCCTTTACCAACGTTACGTGCTGGCAATCCGGCTCAAATCTCTCCCGATCAGTGCGTAGAGTATTTCTGCGACAGTATCTGTATCGTGGCGAATAAACCCTTGTTCAATCGTTGCAATCCGGTCCTGTACAACTTCCATTCCCAAGGCTATTAACTGATCTACATCAAAATAGACCGGAATGGCCATTTCTTTTTCGTACCGATGCTGGAGAGCGGGCGGGATCTCCTTGTTATTCACGATAATCGTATCAATGAAAGAGCAACCCATATGTTCGTACAAAGCCTTCACATGCCTGCTGGCCGTAAATCCCGTAGTTTCCCCCGGCTGTGTCATCAAATTGCAAATATATACTTTCTTCGCCTTTGCATTGCAAACTTCCTCCCCCAGCCCCGGTACAAGCAAGTTAGGAAGGATGCTCGTATAAAGACTGCCGGGTCCGACGACAATTAAATCGGCTTCCTGGATTGACTGAATGGTCTCAGGCAAAGGCTTAATGACTTCGGGCGTCAGAAAAACACGCTTGATTTCTTTCCCGGACTCGGGGATTTTTGACTCTCCGGAAACAATTGTCCCGTCCATCATCTCCGCATGCAGAACAACACTTTGATTAGCAGCGGGAAGCACTTTTCCATGCACATTAAGGACACGACTCATTTCTTTGACAGCCTGCACGAAATCTCCAGTGATGGACGTCAATGCTGCAATGATCAAATTTCCCAATGAATGGCCGGAAAGCTCATTGGCAGTATTAAAACGATGCTGAAACATCTCAATAATCATCGGTTCAGCATCAGATAAAGCTGCGATGACATTTCTAACGTCACCCGGCGGCGGAATGGAAAGTTCAGACCTTAATCGTCCGGAGCTTCCACCATCATCAGCTACAGTCACAATGGCCGTGATATCAACCGGATAATTTTTCAGGCCTCTCAGTAAGACAGGCAACCCGGTCCCTCCGCCAATGACAACAATTTTGGGTAAAGCCGTCATGTGGCAAGTTCCTTTCTCTTTTGGATATCACGGTGTGTCATCCGGATATGATAGTCATTTTCAAAATATTGGCCGATATATTCCGACAATGCTACAGAACGGTGCTGTCCGCCTGTACAGCCGATAGCAATGACCAGCTGGCTTTTGCCTTCCCGCTTGTAATGAGGAAGCATAAATTCCAGTAAATCTGTTACTTTCGCAAGAAACTTCTGAGTGTCATTCCATTTAAGAACGTAGCTGGCCACCTCATCGTCGAGCCCCGTCTTTGGTTTCATATGTTCAATATAATGCGGATTCGGCAAAAATCTCACATCAAATACCAAATCAGCATCAATCGGAAGCCCATGTTTAAAGCCAAATGACATGACATTCACCATAAAAGTTGCCTGTCTGTTTGCGGAAAATTCGGTGAGGATCCGTTCACGCAATTCCTTCGGCTTCATTTCGGATGTATTATAGATATACTGTGCCCGCCCCTTCAGCTCTTCCAATAACTCACGCTCCTGCCTGATGCCTTCAAGCGGAAGCCCCAGGGGAGCGAGCGGATGGGACCGCCGTGTTTCTTTATATCTACGGACAAGGACAGCATCATCAGCATCCAAGAATAAGACCTGCGGGGTTACCCATTTGGAATCGGATAATTCATCGATGACACGAAGCAATGTATCGAAGAACTCCCGGCCGCGCAAATCCATGACTAGCGCCACCTTATTCATCTTATTACCGGATTCCTTCATCAATTCCAGAAATTTGGGCATCAATGCCGGCGGCAAATTATCTACGCAGAAAAAACCTAAATCTTCAAAGCTGTGTATGGCTACCGTTTTTCCCGCACCTGACATGCCCGTTATGATGACTAATTGAATATCTTCCATAGATCCGTTATTCATGGATCTCATCCTCTCTATAATAAAAAACAGGGGTTTAACATATGTATATGCCAAACAGCTTGGGCGCTCCTCGTTATTATGCGTAATTTTACAAGATACTTGTAAAATAAGGCGCTCTCCTACATAATTATACTATTTTCCTTCAAAGAAAGACAGCATCACTGGAAAGATTCACGATAATTTCAAATGGAAAAGCTGATAGTATTCGTACAGAAGGGATCTCTAGTATAAGTGACCGAAGTCATCCGTTTATTCGACAAAAATAACGGTTGCATTCAAATTTACAATGTCTTTTAACCTCGGACTGTAAAAGAACCAGTGTCAACGCTTATGCCGGCTGCTTCCGTAACGGGAGCAATCTCCCATGCAGCCTTGTTTCATTGGTGGCACCTGTTTAAACCATGACTATGCGGATCCGAAAAGATTGAGGAACTTCCGGCGGTGCCTGTGTCTTCCATCTTCCAATCGCCGGGAATAAGGGTGAACGAACCGCAGATCAGACAGGAACTGTTTTCTCTAATTCATTAATGTCTGCACATCGTCCATCTTGTAAAACGGTGCTGTTTTTCTTCTTCAAGCAAAAAAAGCACAGGATTTCTCCTGTGCATCCAAAAGGGATATTGTATAAAAAGGGGGTCAATATCTCATTTATTAATATACACTCTTTTCATTTCAGCACTGTTACAAACAGATTAAATGGGCGTTACGCGTAATTATTTATTTGCAAGCTCTTTGTCTTTCAGGCTTTCAATATAAATTTGGGCACTTTGCGCAGCAATGCCTCCATCGCCTGTAGCCGTCACAATCTGTCTTAACAGTTTGTCACGAACGTCTCCGGCAGCAAAAATGCCCGGGACTCGGGTTGCCATATTTTCGTCTGTTTCAATATACCCGGCTTCGTTCGTAATGCCAAGGTTTTCCACTGCATGCGTCAATGGATTCATTCCGATGTATACAAACATTCCGTCTGCCTTAAATTCTCTTTCCGAACCGTCTTTTGTAGAAACAAGAGTGACAGAACTTAATTTACCGTCTTCTCCGTTTACTTGTTTCACCGTGTAGTTCCAAAGAAAATCAATTTTTTCGTTAGCAAACGCACGGTCTTGAAGGATTTTTTGAGCCCTGAGCTCATCCCGGCGGTGAATGATTGTTACTTTGGATGCAAAGCGCGTCAGATAGGCGCCCTCCTCCACAGCCGAATCACCGCCTCCGATAACGACAAGTTCCCTTTCTTTAAAGAAAGCACCGTCACATACAGCACAATAAGATACACCGCGCCCGGTATATTCTTCTTCTCCGGGAACGCCTAGTTTTTTGTATTCAGCACCTGTTGCCACAATCACAGCATAAGCCTTATACTCTTTATCGCCTGCTTTAACGATTTTATAAGGATCCCCATCGACGATTTCTTTAATATCTCCATACGCGTATTCGGCACCGAATTTTTTGGCATGGTCGAACATTTTAGTTGCCAAATCCGGTCCTAAAATATGGTCAAATCCAGGATAGTTTTCCACATCCGCCGTATCGGACATCTGTCCGCCCGGGACACCGCGCTCAATCATAAGGGTAGACAAATTAGCCCGCGCTGTGTAAACAGCTGCCGTCATTCCAGCTGGACCTGCTCCTGCAATAATCACATCATAAATTTTATCTTCTGCCATCATTCTACACTCCTTTGGATATTAAAAAGGGTTGTTGTTCTTGATAAGTTTCCCCTAATGAAGAACGATTTTTACATTAAAATATTTTTAATTAATTCCCTTGATCATATCGTATTAAAGTATTTGTCATACGTCCAAACATATGCTCATTAAAGATAAAGTTCTATTTTTGTGATATATTTTCTTAATGTGGCAGGAGAAATTCCATATTTTTTTGCCAGATCCCTCTGGGTTTGATGGCGGCCGCTTTCCTTGCCCCATACGTATTCAACAGCCGCTGCAAAGGCGGGAGGATTGGCAAATTTTCCGCCGGTCTCCACCATCTTCTGAAAAAAAGAAAACCATATCTTCAGAAGTGCAAAAGCTTTGTCAGGGGCATCTCCGTGTTTTTCAAACAAGACAGCCGCAGTCTCATGCGCTTTATCCATCTTCATCTTGGCATGAATGGATTGACGTTTTTCCACCTGCAAGATCGTCGCTAAATATAATTTTTCGGGATAGGAAAATTCCTCAATCGACTTAAATGACGGATGGGTCAGCAGCGCCGATTTTCTGTCCGAAACCGAAATGAAAAAGATTGCAATGAGCCGCTCCGGAATGTCCTCGCTTCGAAGTAATTTCATAAGAGCCGTATCCCCGTTTCGAGTCAGCTCATCTTCCTCCAGCGCTTCATTCCATGGTTCTGATCCGGCTTTATCAGGTTCCAGGGTAACCAATTGATCCCATGCGGATTTGGCAAATTTTTCATTCCCTGTAAAATGAGCTGATTTCGCGAGCCAGTAATAAAATCCTGCATTGCCGGGATATCCTGATTTATGGAGCTGCCTCAGCATGAAATAGGCCTGTTCATATTGCTTTGTCAAAGCAAAAGTGGCACCGAGTTTATAGCGATGCTCAGGGATCATCGGTTCAACCTTTTTCAGCTGATTCAGAAGGAGTTCCAGCTCCTCAAATTGCTGCTCATAGTAATAAAATACAGCCAAATTACATAAGGCATGAAGGTTGCCCGAATTATGTGAAATTACTTTTTCCGTCAGGGAGAAAGCTTTTCCCGTCTCTCCTTCGTAAAAATAGGCCAATGCCAAATTATTATATGCAGGCCAAAAGTCAGGATAAGCCCGGATCATTTTCTCCAATATGTTAACCGCTTCCGCATAATTGCCGCCTTCAAGCAGGGATTTGGACTCTTCCTGCATATAAAGAAGCTCCTCTTGCTCTTTTAGGGCCGAAAGATTATCATCTTCATTAATTCCGATCCATTCAATCAGCTCGTTGGCTTCGTTTGCGAATTCACCGATTCCGTCTTTTTCCAAATATAACTTCGCGTACCGGTATGCCTCCGTGTACATCCCCATATGGGCATAGTTATTCGCTAAAAAGTAATAGCATTCTGTCATCCGTTCATCCAGCTCATTCAATATCATGTGCAGCAGCTTATTTGAGGTTTGATAATCACCTGTTTCTGTGTGCACAAGAGCCAGCTGGCAGGCAATCATAGGCTCCAACGGTTCCAGCTCTAGTGCCCGCTGCAAATATTTTTTTGCATTTATAAAGTCGAAACGGTCATATGACTGGAGACCCTTATGAAAATAGTAATCTCCTGTCGGCAAGAAATGATAAATTTTTGCCCGCTCTTTTCTCTTTTTCGGGTATCTGGACATCGTATTTCCTCCGTTACTATCGTCCTGTGTCGCTTTTTGTAGTATAACATACAAATTTACCGGTTTGTACGTCAAAAAACGAATCTATCAAATTCATACGCAAAAGAGAAGCATAAAAGAACGGATGACTTATCATTTAACCGTTATCCTCCTAATTAAAACATGAAAAGGTTCTCCAACTGTTCCTCCATAGCCCAAACTGGAACCGATACATCCGGTCGCACGCTCCGATTTTTTTAGAAACCTGTTCTCCTGAGATAGAGAATTTGTCCATATGAAAAAGGCTATCCTGTATCGGACAAGATAACCTTTGTTTTGCGGCTATTTTATTTTACAAATACACATTCAAATCTGCAGTAAAAGTCTTGAGAAGTCTCCCTGTACAAGACCTGCTATACTCACTTTTAGCCATGAAACGGATCGGCTTGACGCCGTTTATCCATTTCTTCTTTTGTATATATGATTTTCATCGGATTGCCGCCAACGAACGAGCCCGCCGGGACATCTTTATGGACGAGTGTTGCTGCGGAAACAACCGCCCCGTCTCCTATGGTCACACCGGGCAGGATGGTAGAATTGGCTCCGACTAATACCTGATTTCCGATGACAACCGGACCAAGTCTGTACTCATCAATTAAATATTCATGAGCAAGAATGGTGGTATTATAACCAATCACCGTATTACGCCCGACAGATATTTTTTCAGGAAACATGATATCCGGCATAACCATCAGTGCAAACGAAGTTTTCTCTCCCACTGACATATTCAGAAAAGTGCGGTACATCCAATTTTTCATTGCCAAAAAAGGGGTGTACCTGGCAGCCTGGATCACCACAAAGTTACGTACTACTTTCCAAAACGGAACCGTTTTATAAATGTGCCATAAAGAGTTGGCACCTTTTACCGGAAAGCGTTCCGTATTTCTCATTGGATGCCCACTCCGACAATATCGAGTAAATCAGGCATGGTTTCCAGCATATAATCCGGATTATATTGTTTTAAGTAATCAGCGCCTTTGACAGACCAGGAAACACCGCAAGTATACGTTCCGGCATTTTTTCCGCCTAAAATGTCATGGTAGTTATCACCGATCATGAGCGCTTCTTCCGGCCTGGATCCGAGCGCTGCCAAAGCTTTGTTAAGAGGTTCAGGATCAGGTTTTGCCTTTTCCACATCGTCCAGCGCTATCACAACATTGAAAAATTCATCCAAGTTGGCCAAAGCAAGCCCTTTTAACACAGTATTCCGCATCTTTGTCGAAACGATGGCCATGCGAAATCCATTTTCATGCAGGGTACGGATGGTTTCATATACTCCTTCAAACTCGCGGACGAGCAAATCATGGTTTTCCATGTTGAATTTGCGATACATTCTCACCATGTCCCCGGCATGTTCCGGATCCACACTGGCAAAAGCATCATAAAGCGTCGGGCCCAAAAACGGGAGGACGTCCTCCCTCTTGAATCTTCCAGGATAATATTTATCAAAAACATGTAAATAGGAGGTAATGATCAATTCATTGGTATCCAGTAAGGTTCCATCCAAATCAAACAACAGTGTATGAATATGATGATCCATTATACAACTTTCCCTTCTTTAGCAGACTCTGCCTGTTTCCAGATGCCTGCTGCCATCCATGTCAGCAGGACAGCAGTAACCACCCGGATGAGTAACAGAGGCAATACAGGTATTCCAAGCGGGATAAAAATTAAAGTATCCTCGACCACCGCATGGCAAGCAACCAAGAAAATAAAAGCAAGCGTGACATCTTTTTTGCTTACGCCATCTTCTTTGATCGCCTGAATCATGACGCCGGCACCGTAGGCAAGACCGAATACGAGACCTGAAGCCATGGTCGTTGATGTATTCTCTTTCATTCCAAGCAAGCGTGTAAACGGGGAAACCCAGCGTGAAAAGACATTCAGCCATTTAAAGTCTCTAAGGAGCCGGATTCCGATCATAAGCGGGATAACAATGACGGCAAGCTGAACAACTCCCAGAAAAGCTTTTTTGAGTGCAAGCAGAAGGATCGCAGCGGCCCCTGCTGCCGGTTCTTCCTGCACCGGGACCATCCCGTATTGGGCTAACTCCTGTCCGCCGCTCCAAACCAGATGGATGGTCACAGCAGCCAGAACAGCCAATCCAAGGCGCACAGCCAAAATCAGCCAGATGGGAATCCCCACCTTCATGGCAACAGATGACTCAATCAGCAAATTATGTGAAAAAGACAACATGACAGCAATGATAAAGACTTCTTTGACCGTGAGTTCAAGGGACATGATGCCGGCAATTCCTGCATACAAGTTTAAGAAATTCCCCAAGACAAGTGGAATAGCGGCATCCCCGGGGAGTCCAATCAGTTTCATCAATGGTTCAACCTGACGGATCAACCACGGCAAAAACGGGGTGTGCTGGAGCAGAACGACAAATAAGGTAATCGGAAAAATGACCTTTCCAAGCATCCAGGTGGTTTGGACACCATGAATGGCCCCACGTTTAATAGAATGTAGTACCATTTCATTCTCTCCATATCTGTTCATTGATCATTCATAATAGCGGGCATTGGCCAGCCCGGCTTTTCTTCGATATACCCACAGAGCGGCAGCTGCAGCAATCAGAACAAGAGAGATTACCTGCGCGATTCTTAGCGTATCTGTCAACATCAAACTGTCCGTCCTCATGCCTTCTACAAAAAACCGTCCGATTGAATAGTAAATGACGTATGACAAAAACAGTTCTCCGCGCCGCAGATTGACTTTTCTTAACAGGAGAAGAATCGCAAACCCGACTAAATTCCAAATGGATTCATATAAAAAGGTCGGATGATGATAGATCCCATTAATATACATCTGGTCAATAATAAATTCAGGGATCAGTAAATTTTCCAGAAACTCCCGGCTTACTGCCCCTCCGTATGCTTCCTGGTTGATAAAATTTCCCCAGCGGCCGATGGCCTGCCCAAGGATAATGCTCGGGGCGGCAATGTCAGCAATTTTCCAAAATGAAATATTTTTATATTTGGCGAAGACAATGGCGGTTGCGACCGCTCCGATCAGGGCTCCATGAATCGCAATGCCGCCTTCCCAAACTCTGATGATATCTTCGGGATGCTGCGAGTAATAATCCCACTGGAAGATGACGTAATAAATACGGGCGCTAACAATAGATATAGGGATTGCCCATATGAGGAGGTCGGGGAAAGTATCTTTATGCAGTTGATGTTTTTTCCCTTCCCTCATCGCGATCAAAAGCGCAAGCGCGATTCCAAGGCCGATAATAATTCCATACCAATGGACCGTAAAGGGACCTGCTTGAAAGGCGATGGGATCGAGCGGCTGAATATCCGGATCCATAACTTCAACTCCAATAGTCTAGATTTTTCTGCCTCAGTCGAACTGGGCTTTTTCTTCTTCGGTCATGATGTCAGACAGCCTGTCAGCAAACTGCTTGGCTGCATTCATCCCCATCCGCTTCAACCGGAAATTCATGGCGGCCACCTCAATAATGACAGCTAAATTTCTTCCGGGGCGAACAGGAATCGTCAACTTTGTAATCTCAGTATCAAATATTTTAATGGTCTCTTCATCAAGCCCCAGTCTATCATATTGCTTCTCTCCATCCCAAAATTCAAGATGGATCGTCAAAGTGATTCTTTTATGAGGACGAACAGCACCTGCACCGAACAAAGTCATTACATTGATAATGCCAAGACCTCTGATTTCCAAAAGATGCTCCAACAGCGGAGGGGGGGTCCCTACAAGTCTGTCCATATCGACCTGACGGATTTCCACACAATCATCTGCCACAAGCCTGTGGCCTCTTTCAATCAGCGCAAGCGCCGTTTCACTTTTTCCTACACCGCTTTGACCTGTGATCAGCACGCCCACTCCGAAAATCTCAACCAGGACTCCATGAACCGCTGTGGTGGGAGCCAATTTATTTTCTAAAAAGTAAGTAAGCCTGCTGGAAAAACCCGTAGTTTTCATCGGTGTCCGCAAGACTGGCACGGAATGCTGTTCAGACACTTCAATTAATTCTTCAGGTACTTCCATGCCCCCCGTTACAATAATACAAGGTGTTGCATCCGTACAAAGCTGTTTCATTCTATATTTTCTTTCCCCAGCCATGAGCATTTCTGTAAACTTGACTTCGGTCCTCCCCAATAACTGTACGCGCTCAGCCGGATAATAATGAAAAAATCCGGCAATTTCTAATCCGGGCCGGGAAATATCACTCGTCGTGATCGGTCTGTGAATTCCTTCCTCGCCACTGACCAGTTCCAAATTGAACTCCTTGATGATATCTTCCGTACGAACTTTTGCCATCAGAATCCCTCCCTTATCCAAAGCTCCTGATGTGAAAATTCTGATTCTCCATCAAAAAACTGTACCTTGTCTATTTTAGCACTATCTGCCCAGGAAACTCTACCTTTCGAAATTTTTTATGGAAAAAGACCACAGGAGAAGACTTGCGGACGGGACCACAGATGAGAAGGAAAACTGCACCTAATACCTATGCATAATTTCCCAAAAAGAGGCAGAGCTTTGGACAGGCAGCTGGAACGCTGGGCGAGAGAAAGCTTTTATAAATGAGTTGGGGCGGTTATAAGAGAGTGGGAGCAGTTATCAGAGAGTGGCAGCCATTATTAGAGAGTGGGAGCAGTTATCAGAGAGTGGCAGCCATTATAAGAGAGCGGGAGCAGTTATCAGAGAGGGGCAGCCATTATAAGAGAGCGGGAGCAGTTATCAGAGAGTGGCAGCCATTATTAGAGAGCGGGAGCAGTTATCAGAGAGTGGCAGCCATTATTAGAGAGCGGGAGCAGTTATCAGAGAGTGGCAGCCATTATAAGAGAGTGGGAGCAGTTATCAGAGATGGCAGCCATTATAAGAGAGCGGGAGCAGTTATCAGAGAGTGGCAGCCATTATAAGAGAGTGGGAGCAGTTATCAGAGAGTGGCAGCCATTATAAGAGAGTGGGAGCAGTTATCAGAGAGTGGCAGCCATTATAAGAGAGCGGGAGCAGTTATAGAGTGGCACTCACAACAACGCCCGTCTATACGGAGTTTTTCTTTATTCAGTGGGAGTTTGACAGACGGTTACGCGGGAAATTTTGTTGACGGGATCTATAAATGAGGGTATGGTATATGCATTAATTATCATAAAAGTCAAACCTTTTAATATAAAGTGAAGGTGTATAGACCGATGGCAGACAGAAAAACAGGAGGAATATCAGTATGAAGTTACTTGTCGTTACAAGCCACCCCAGACCTGACTCACTCACAGCAAACATTGCAAAAAGGTTCACTGCAGGCCTGTCTGAAGCAGGCCATGAATATGAAGTTGCCGATTTATATGCCGAAAAGTTCAATCCACTGCTATTCCCGGAGGATGAACCTGATTGGGATCATCCGAACAAGATATACTCTGAAGAAGTCATACGGGAAATGAAGCGGATTGAAGCCAGCGAAGCATTGGTTTTTATCTTTCCTGTCTGGTGGTACAGTCTTCCTGCTATATTGAAGGGATATATTGATCGGGTCTGGAATTATGGATTTGCATATGGTCCAACTAAATTGCCCGTTCAAAAGATAAGATGGATTGCTATGGTTGGCTTTTCAGAGGAACAATTTAAAAAACGGGATTACGACCGAATGATGGAACACCACCTGAACATCGGCTTGGCGGATTACTGCGGGGTAAAAGATTCAATCGTGCATTTTATGTATAATACACTCGGAGAGTTTGAAAGAAATGCGGAAGAGGAGAAAGAGAAATATTTTGCAGGGTTATTGGATAAGGCTTATCAGTTGGGTGCATATTTTGGATAGAGAATCGTGTTAACTCTTAGTCTGGCAAGTTGTCTAAAATTCCAAAGGTGATTATAGTAAAATGCAAGAGATACAATTGTTAAGAAGCCGGAGTTACGCAATACTCTTGCCGGGAAGGAATTCTGCTATTTTCATGTTATAAAAAAGAACTCCTGCAACCCAAAGTTGATCCTCTTTTAAAAGCTTGATCTTTTCTAATACCGACCCCTTCGGCTAACACCTTTTTCATCAAGACCAAAAAACCCGGTCCGGCCAGAGGCCCCCCTTTAAGGAGACTGTGATCCTGAATCCTTAAAGGGGCAACCAAATGGCTGTCCGGGTTATTTTTTTCGATCATCGTTTAATATTGTTTTTTGAATAATGAGGTTGATCAGTACCATAATGACAGCGATCAACAGTGCCAGCCCAAACCCATCAATATCAAAGGAGCTTCCCATGATGGCATCGGTAAGGGAAAGCGTGATGGCATTGATCACCAGCAGGAAAAACCCCAGTGTGAGGATGGTGATCGGCAATGTTAAAAGGATAAGAATGGGCCTCACCAGCATGTTCAAGATCGAAAGCACCAGGCTTGCTCCTGCAGCAGCTCCAAAGCTTGATACATGGAAACCCTCAAAGTATCCGGCAAATGCGAGGAACAAGGCAGCGTTGATCAAAATGCCTGTCAACCACCTCATGAATTATTCCCCTTTTGATTCTGTTTCTCTGATATACACAGAGCCGGTTTTGGTATCTGCTTCCAAATGCATTTTTTGGCTGACCAAACCGTTCCGTTTAAACCTGAGCTGCTTTTGGATCACTTCCCTTTTTTCTTGCAGGACATCAACGTCTTTTAAATCAAGGTGGTAACTTCCAAGATTGGAGCGGGCTTCCCCTTCAATCGTTGCAGCTTCCGGCACATTCACATAAATATTGCCCGTCACAGCTTTGGCCTCTAATCGTTCAGTCCCGGTGTCCTCCAATGTACAATGAATGTTTCCGTTGAATGACTTCAGTTCCGCTTTGCGGCAGAACCCTGCAATATCGATCATACCATTGACAGTTTCTGCCTCTATATCATCGACATTGACGTCACGGCCTTTAATTTGGCCATTCATTGTATCGATATCGAGCTTCTTTCCGGAAATTCCGGTCAAGTCCACTTTTCCATTGGACGTTCGTATGGCCAATTGCTCCCCTTCCAGAAGTTCTCCGGTCACTTGGCCATTAAAAAGTCTGGCAGAAATCTTTTTATACATTTTTTTGGGGACATAGACAGTGGTTTCCACTCGCATCCATTTGGACCGAGTTGCGAAACAAAGGAGACCATTTTCCTGGGAGAAAACGGCATTGTCCAGAAAATAGCTGCGGCCCTCGTCACGGTCTTCCACCCGGAATACTTTTGCCTGGCATTCAACGCGAAACTCCGGCTGATCCCAGCCAATGATGCGGACAGGTCCGTTGGCCACATCTACATCAATGCGGTCAACTCCCTCATCAGCTTGCTGAAAAACGTGGGATACTTCTACACTCTGCGTGATCTGCAAATCAATATCCTTAATTTTCTTCAGAGCCGAATTAACAAAGTCGAAGATTTTTTCGCCTGCCTGCTCAATTTGCGAATAAAAATGATCATCACCGGTACCGGAATCTTTTGATTGGCTTTGTTGCTTTTTAGAGGCTTTTCCGGCTTCTCCTGAAGCATTCGCTGATTCGGACGCCGTTACCGCCTCTCCCGCTTCCGGAGCGGAAGAATGGATGACTTTGCTTTCTGAATTCCCGTTTTCCAAAGCATCCAGCAGAACAATGGCTTCCTGGGCAGACAGCTTACCTTCTTGTACCATTTCAAGTATTCGTTTTCGATCCTGGTTCATGGTCAATCCTCCTATTTTATCATCTGTCTTGTTATACGAGATGATCGGAAAAATGTTTCATTTTCGAAAAAAACTACTCGGCCATAGCTTGCTGTTTAGTTTCTTTTGAACGGATGAGCCGTTTCATGCGGGCTAGATCCCTTTCCAAAATGGGCTTTAAATATCGGCCCGTATACGATTCTTTGCAATCTGCTATTTCTTCAGGCGTACCTGTTGCAACAATCGTTCCGCCTCTGTCCCCGCCTTCGGGACCCAGATCAATCATATAATCTGCTGTTTTTATCACATCCAGGTTATGCTCAATCACCAGAACGGTGTTCCCTGTATCCACAAGACGCTGCAGGACTCCCAGTAAACGTGCAATATCATCTGCATGGAGACCTGTTGTCGGTTCATCCAAAATATAAATGGTACGTCCATTGGATCGCTTATGCAGTTCGGATGCCAGTTTTACTCTCTGGGCTTCACCGCCGGAAAGTGTAGTTGCGGGCTGTCCCATTTTCATATACCCCAGTCCAACGTCTACAATCGTCTGGAGCTTTCGCTTGATTCTGGGGATATTCTCAAAAAATTCCAAGGCATCTTCAATTGTCATATCAAGCACATCAGCGATATTTTTCCCTTTATATTTTACTTCCAGCGTTTCCCGATTATACCTTTTGCCAAGGCACACTTCACATGGCACATACACATCCGGCAAAAAGTGCATTTCAATTTTTATAATCCCGTCTCCTCGGCAGGCTTCACATCTTCCGCCTTTTACATTGAAACTGAACCGTCCTTTTTTATAACCGCGTACTTTTGCTTCGTTCGTAGAAGCGAAGACATCGCGAATATCATCAAACACGCCAATATACGTGGCAGGGTTGGAACGCGGGGTCCGGCCGATTGGTGACTGATCAATATCAATGACTTTTTCAAGATGTTCCAAGCCTTTTATGTCTTTATGAGCACCTGGCTTTGCTTTGGCTCTTTGGAGATTCATCGCAAGGGATTTGTGTAATATCTCATTAATCAGCGTACTCTTTCCAGAACCCGAAACCCCGGTTACCGCAATAAACAGCCCCAATGGAATCTTAACATTGATGTTTTTAAGATTGTTTTCTTTCGCTCCAACGATTTCAATGAACCGTTCATCGGGAGTACGGCGTTCCGCAGGAAGCGGAATAAATTTTTGTCCCGACAAATACTGACCGGTCAGTGAGCCCGGGTCTTTCATTACTTCTTCAGGAGTTCCGCAAGCCACGACATTGCCGCCATGGACACCTGCACCAGGGCCAATATCCAGCAGGTAATCTGCGGCAAGGATCGTATCTTCATCATGTTCCACCACGATGAGGGTATTTCCGATATCGCGCATGCTTTTCAACGTATCTATCAAGCGATCGTTGTCCCTCTGGTGTAGACCAATTGAAGGTTCATCCAGCACATATAAGACACCGGTCAGACGAGAACCGATCTGAGTAGCGAGACGGATCCGCTGAGCTTCCCCTCCGGAGAGCGTCCCGGCTGCCCGGCTCAATGTCAGGTAGTCCAAACCGACATTCACCAAAAATGTCAAACGTTCATCAATTTCTTTTAAGATTTGATGTGCGATCTGCATATCTTTTTCTGATAATTGAATCGTGCTGAAGAATCGTTTGGATTCCTGGATCGACAGCTCCGTTACCTGGCCGATATGTTTATCCTCTATTTTCACTGCAAGTGTTTCCTCTTTTAATCTGTACCCTTTACAGCGATGGCAAGGCTGATCGGCCATATATTTCGCCATCTGTTCCCTTATATAATCAGAACCCGTTTCATGATATCTGCGCTCGACGTTCCGCATTACACCCTCAAAACGGATATTGGCATCCCTAACTTGGCCAAAATCATTTTTATAACGGAAGCGAATCAGTTCTCCGCCCGAACCGTATAAAATTTTATCCAGTTGTTCTTCAGGCAAGTCTTTAACCGGAACATTCATATTGATCCCATAATGTTTGCAGACTGTCTTCAACAGCTCCGGGTAGTACTGAGAGCTGACGGGAATCCAGGGAGCAATGGCCCCTTCATTTAAAGTCAAAGAAGGGTCTGGAATGACCAAATCCTTATCCACTTTCAGTTTGGAACCGAGACCGTCACACTCCGGGCATGCACCAAAGGGACTGTTAAAAGAAAACATCCGCGGCTCCAGTTTATCGATAGAAAAACCGCATTCCGGACAGGCATGCTGCTCGCTGAACAGGAGTTCTTCCTCACCGATCACATCAATGACTACTTTTCCTTCACCAAGGTCCAGAGCTGTTTCCAGTGAATCCGCCAGCCTGCTCTCTACACCTTCCTTGACAACAATCCGGTCGATGACCACCTCAATCGAATGCTTTTTATTTTTATCAAGTGAAATATCTTCGCTGAGGTCCAAGGTTTCACCGTCAACCCGTACACGGACATAGCCTTGTTTCTTAATATTTTCCAATACCCTCACATGAGCGCCTTTTCTGCCGGAAATCACGGGGGCCAGGACCTGAATTCTCCCCCTTTCCGGGAATTCCATGATCCGATCCACCATTTGCTCTACCGTTTGGGATTCTATTTCGATGCCATGGACCGGGCAAATCGGTTTACCCACCCTGGCAAATAACAGACGAAGATAATCATATATTTCTGTAACCGTTCCGACAGTTGAGCGAGGGTTCCGGCTTGTTGTTTTCTGGTCAATAGATATCGCCGGGGATAGTCCTTCAATACTGTCAACATCCGGTTTATCCATCTGTCCTAAAAACTGTCTGGCGTAGGCGGACAGCGACTCTACATAGCGGCGCTGCCCTTCTGCATAAATGGTGTCAAACGCCAAGGAGGACTTTCCCGATCCGGAAAGCCCTGTGACGACAACCAGTTGATCCCTGGGAATCGTGACATCAATATCTTTTAAGTTATGGACACGTGCACCGTTCACTTTTATTTTTTCTAGTGCCATCGTTGTTTCATCCTTCCGCTTTCAATTCCATAATGGCATCGCGCAGCTGAGCTGCCCGTTCAAAATCAAGCGCTTTTGCAGCTTCTTTCATTTCCTTTTCCATGGATGTAATGAGTTTTTCTTTTTCCTTTTGTGATAATTTTTTCGTATTTTCATAAGTGTACTCTTCGGTTTCTTCGGCGGCAACCGTAGCCCGGATCAGGTCACGGACATCCTTTTGGATGGTGGTTGGTGTTATACCGTGCTTCTTGTTATATTCCTTCTGGATAGCGCGCCTGCGCATGGTCTCCTTTATCGCTTGATCCATCGAGTCTGTTATTTTGTCAGCGTACATAATGACGTGGCCATTTGCATTTCTTGCTGCCCGGCCAATCGTCTGTATAAGCGAACGTTCCGAGCGGAGAAATCCTTCTTTATCCGCGTCCAGGATGGCAACAAGCGATACCTCCGGTATATCCAGTCCTTCCCTGAGAAGGTTGATTCCCACCAGCACATCATATTTTCCAAGCCTTAAATCACGAATAATTTCAATCCGTTCCAAGGTTTTCACTTCAGAGTGCAAATACTGAACTTTCACTCCAACCTCTTTTAAATAATCTGTCAAATCTTCCGCCATTTTCTTTGTCAGCGTTGTAACGAGTACACGCTCATTCTTTTCAATTCGATCATTAATTTCTCCGAGCAGATCATCAATTTGCCCCTCAATCGGACGAACGTCGATCGTCGGATCAAGCAATCCGGTCGGTCGAATAATCTGTTCAACCATTTCCGGTGTTTTTTCCAATTCATAGGGACCCGGAGTCGCAGATACAAAAACGATTTGTTGAATATGCTTTTCAAATTCCTCGAACTTCAGCGGCCGGTTATCCAGGGCAGAAGGCAGGCGAAAGCCATGATCAACCAATACTTGCTTCCGGGCCTGGTCTCCGTTATACATACCGCGAATTTGAGGAAGAGTCACATGTGACTCGTCTACAACAATCAGAAAATCATCCGGGAAATAGTCTAGAAGCGTGTAAGGGGTAGCTCCGGGCGGTCTTAGCGTTAAATGGCGGGAATAGTTCTCAATCCCTGCACAAAAGCCCATTTCCCTCATCATTTCAAGATCATAACGCGTTCTCTGTTCCAGCCGTTGCGCTTCCAGCAATTTATCCTCCGACCGTAAAACTGCGAGTCTTTCTTCCAATTCCTGTTCAATATTTCGGATGGCAATTCTCAGTTTTTCTTCGGCTGTTACATAGTGGGATGCCGGGAAGATAGCCGCATGTTCGCGTTCGCCGGCAATTTCTCCGGTTAATGCATCCACGACGCGGATCCGGTCAATTTCATCACCAAAAAACTCTACCCGAATGCATTGATCTTCCCTTGCAATTGGAAAAATTTCCACTACATCCCCGCGTACCCGAAATGTCCCGTTTGTGAATTCAATATCGTTCCGTGCAAACTGCAGATCGACGAGCCTGCGCAGCAGCTCATTCCTTTCAATTTCCATGCCAGTCCTCAGCGACAAAACATGATCCCGATATTCTTCTGGATTACCGAGACCATATATACAGGAGACACTGGCAATGATGATGACGTCCCTTCGTTCAAAAAGAGCCGTCGTAGCCGAGTGCCTGAGCCGATTGATTTCATCATTGACACTGGAATCTTTCTCAATGAATGTATCCGTCTGCGGAACATACGCTTCTGGCTGATAATAATCGTAGAAACTAACAAAATATTCTACTGCATTTTTTGGAAAAAACTCTTTAAACTCACTGTAGAGCTGTCCTGCGAGTGTCTTGTTATGGGCAATGACAAGCGTCGGTTTATTCACTTCTTTAATCATATTGGATATTGTGAAGGTTTTCCCGGTACCTGTTGCTCCTAAAAGCGTCTGAAATTTTTTCCCGGATTGAGATCCCTCTATCAGACGTTCGATCGCCCTCGGCTGGTCGCCAGCAGGCTTATAATTCGATACGACTTCAAACTCATTTTTCACGCCGGCATCCTCCCGTTTTTCTATATCTATATAGATCAATCATTATTAAAAATATGGCATACAGTCATTTTACCACAATCAGGCTAATCATAACCACAAGTATGCGAACGTATTTTCGATCAACTTTTTGAAACTTTGGGATGTTCGTTTCGTATGAAGGTTGTGAGGTGTGTTCTATGGAATTTTCATCGCGAAGAGATATTTGGATAGGAAGTGTTTGGTGGGCCAGTATCGGTCTGTTCATTTGGCTTCTTTATAAATCCTTGTTTGTTGAATTGGACTTATTGGGACTATTTTTTTCCATCATCTTTATCGGTTTCTTTGGCTGGATATGGTTCCATACGAAATACATCATATCAGGGGATGAACTCTTTATTATATTTGGCCCTATTAAAAAAACGATCCCTATACATGATATACGATCTGCCCGTTTCACCACAAATCCGATAAGCTCCCCCTCTCTTTCCATTTACAAGATCGAAATTAACTATGGAAAATACGATACCATTTCCATTTCCCCCAAACGCCGCGAAGATTTTCTTGAGCACTTGCTAAGGAAAAACCCGCACATCAAACGGATCGAAGTATGAGAATAGGGAGGCTTCCTCTCGAATCACATGGTGAAGATCCTTTTTTATCATCAGAATTTTCTCCTCCCTGACCGTCAGATCCGTTATTGGGATTTTGCGTTCCCTCTTACATATCAGCCTAAATTAGAACAAACGTACACCTCAGGCGGCGCCATTGCTCTCGTTTCTATATGTATGGGCAAAAAGAGGTCAAAAAGAAAACTGCCTGAGGAATCTTGCAGCATCCCCGGCAGCTCTTTTAATCCGCCAATCTTTTTTCCAAAGCGTATAAATCTTCTTCCAGCATCTGCATCCTTTGCTCGGCCACATCTCTGGCATCCCGAATGCCTTGGTTGTAAAACACAGGCCCGAGTCTTTCTTGAATAAATTCCAGACAGATTTCCGCACCTATCTCACCTATTTCTTCGTCTCTTTCATCCAGGAAAAAAGCCTGTATGTCTCGTATCATTTCACGTTTTTTCTCCTTGGGAAGTTGAGGCATCAACATCTTATTCTCTCCTTATAAAAATATCAGCGGCATGACGGACAACACGGAAAGCAATACAGGAAAAGTCAGCGTTAGCCGCATTCCTGTTTCATTCATAGATATATCCGGAAGCGGAGCTGTGTCAAAAAGCCAGTTGGCCATCCGTTCCCATCGTGATTTTTGGATGGAGAATTCCGGTACTTCCACTTGATATTCGTCCAGCTTCCGAAAAAACTCTTCATCGCTCTTCTTGCTCATATTGATCCACCTCCAGATCTTCCTTTAACTTCTGCATAGCATGATGCAGTCTTGACTTTACCGTGCCGAGCGGAATCCCGAGGATACCGGCTGTTTCCTTTTGGGTTAAATCATGATAGTACGTCAGCAGTATGACCGCTCTTTGCTGCTCAGGCAGTTGCTGTACAGCTTTTTGCACCGTCATCTTTTCTTCTGCCGGCATGGGCGGTGTCCTATCCATTGCTAGAAAAGGTAGCAGAGAACGTAATTTTTTCCTCCTGTTCAGCTTTGTTGCCATTGTATTATAGGCAATTTGGAACAAATAGGTTTTCAACCTTCCTTTTCCAGGTGAATACCCATCATATTTCAGCAATTTTTCAAAAGTATCCTGGACAATATCAATGCTGAACTGCCGGTCTCCGGTATACCTGAAAACAAACCGATACAATGGTTCCCTATATGTTTCATACAAATGCTCAATCGATACAGCTGTATCATCTTCCAGTCTAATTTCCCTATTTAAACTCATGTGGCCACCGCTCTTTAATTCCCTTAAATACATATATCAGCTTGGTTACCAGCCAAAGAAAAGTGATCATACTAAATACAACGGACTGATGAATAAAATATTGAATAATCGGGCTGTTGATCGTGTCTCCTCTCAAAAGAAACAGCAGCAGTCCAAATATATTAAGCATGGAATAAATGGCAGCAATGACGATAATCGTATCCCAGCGGGTCCATTGGAAATATAAATCTGTTTTTGTAAAGTCAATGTTTCCCCATCGATCCCGTACCACTTTTTTGTTCATGGAACCTATGACTCCAGCAAAAACAGAACCAAGCACCGCAACTACAATACTGCTGATCACCCATCCTGTCACCGGCATTTGTTACACTCCCCTTTTTGATTCTTTCAACTATTGATACTAATGGGAGTACAAAAAGGTTCAATACATGTACGATTAAAAAAGAGAGGCCATTTGATGACTGGAAGAAATAATTTGGATCACTTGTGTGAAAGGCATATCTGCCATGGAATCCAGCCTTAAAGCGTGTCCCTCAAAGTCAAGATGGCTGGTTACCGGATTAGGAACAGCCACTGCATGCAAACCCGCACCCAAAGCTGCCTGCAGCCCGTTTTTGGAGTCTTCGAATGCCACGGTCTTCCCCGGATCTGCCTTTAATGCACTCACAGCTGCCTGATACAATTCCGGATCTGGTTTAATACGGGTTACGTCTTCAGAAGTTTTAATAGCATCAAAAGCATCCAATAGATTAAAGCGTTTTAACCATCCTTCCACCCAGTCCCTGCCGGAGCTGGTCGCGAGTCCAATTTTCAATCCAAGTTGTTTGGCTGTACGAAGATAATCCAGCACGCCTTCCCTCAGCTCCACATTCTGAAGAAGCTGATGATGAACCCTCTCTATTTCCTTCATAATCTCTTCATTCGAAAAGAATAGTTGTCGATTTTTTCGCAGATGGTCAAATAAAACTTCATTATATGTTCCAACACATAAGGCAAACTCCTCTATGGGAAGTTCGTAACCATATGGGCGGAAAGCCTGGCGGAACGCCTCATACCAAGCCGACTCCGTATCCACCATTAAACCATCAAAATCAAACACGATCGCATGTATTTTCATCGTCATCCCCCATTTTTCATCAGGCGCACGCCGAGGCCTTGTTTCTGAGATACAAACTGTGATGGGCCAATTCCCGACCGACAAGCGATGCCGAAGCGGCGCCCAATCATCACGCCGGTTACACTGATGAAAAAAAAGACCTTCCCATGAATTTCGCTGCCATTACAGCAGCAAGTTTTCTGCATCAGTGTAATAACATATTATTATACTACGATTATATAGCATTAGAGAAAATTCATGTTCGTATTTCTGTTGCATGCTTCAGAGAAATTCGTCGTCCCCGGTTTATGCTGCTCAAGAGGTCTTAAAACTTAATAAAGTGATCGTATGATGTATCGAATGAAAGATACTGTTTAAAACACTCAACGCTGATGACCCCTTTTACATATAAAAAAAGCCCGAACCTCCCGAATTCCAGTCAAGAATTCCCAAATGGTTCGGACCCTTTCTCTCCGGCTTGCTGTTCTTTTTCGCCTTTAAGGAGTTTCATGTAGCCGGGGACGGACGATTGCAGTTCTGTTCAACATATCTTTTATTCTTTTTACTGCGGTTGGTCTGTTGCTGTGTAATCATTCTTCCAAAATTTCCATGTTCAGAGCAAACGGGCAGCATCCTTTATATTCATTCCGTTTGGAGCAGAAAAAGGTCAACAGCAAGGTGAAGCAGACCGATCGTTGAAACACAATCTCCTGCCTTTCTTGTTGCACATGAATGCTTTTTAATGTAAAAATCGATACAAACACTGAGTCTTGCCATTTGCCTCTTAAACCGACTTTCTAACTTTAACACTTTCGTCATCAATCTGTTCGGAAGCAGAAGTCTGATGCAGGGCATCAAAAGTTTCATTATTCAATTCCCTCATAAACGAATAGATAACGGCCAGCATGATCACGGTAAATGGCGAAGCTACGACAATTGAAAATGTCTTCACAGCTTCCAAGCCGCCGCTTAATAAGAAGACCACTGCAGCCATGGAAATGATTAATCCCCAAAGACCCTTTAGTAAAACGGGCGGGTTCAAATCACCTTTCCTGCTGTACATCCCAAGGACCACTGTGGCCGAGTCTCCGGATGTGACAAAAAAAATCAACATGAGAAAAATGGCCAGCACGCTAATGACAGGACTGAATGGAAAGTAACCAAAGAACTGAAATAAAGCGGCTTCTATATTGGTATTAATACTTTCCAATAAAGCAGAATTTCCCAAGTCATGAATCATATGCAGCGCAGATCCTCCCATAACGGAAAACCAAATAAAGCTTACTAATGAGGGGATACATAGAATACCCAATACAAACTGTCTGATCGTTCTCCCTTTAGATATACGTGCGATAAATGAGCCGACAAAAGGCGCCCATGTTGTCCACCATGCCCAGTAAAATACGGTCCAACTGGTGATCCATGCATTGTCCTCTGAACTAAATGGAGCAAGTCTCAAACTCATACTTACTATATCATTTGCATAGCCGCCCATGGCTGTAAAAAGGATGTTCAGTATTTTATTTGCCGGTCCCACGCAAAAAATAAAAATGATCATTCCCAAAAATAAAGCAATATTTAGGTTGGACAAGTATTTAATTCCTCTATTAATCCCTGTACAGGCCGAAGTAATAAATACTGCAGTAGCAATGATGATAATCATAATTTGTGTGGTTAAACTATCAGGGATTCCATAAAGTGTGTTTAAACCTGCGGAAATTTGAAGTGTGCTTAATCCAAACGTCGAAGCAACTCCAATCGCCGTCACGAATGTTGCAAGAATATCAATGGTTTTTCCTGCCGGGCCGTAAATTTTATCTTTGAGAACCGGGTAAAAAATTGAACTGATTAACGACGGCAATCCCTTTCTAAACTGAAAATAGGCCAAAGCTAGCCCGATCACACCATAAATGGCCCATGGGTGGATCCCCCAGTGGAAGAAAACATGTTTCATCCCGACATCCGCCGCTTCAGCAGTTAGGGGGTCACCATATGGCGGTGTATTATAAAAGGTAACTGGTTCAGCGACGCCCCAGAAAACGAGCCCTACTCCCATCCCGGTACTAAATAACATGGCTATCCAAGAAATCGTACTGTAGGCAGGTTGATCCGTCTCTTTACCCAGACGCAGCTTTCCGTATTTTGAAACCGCTATCAAAACCATAAACCCTACAAGTATGGTTCCGGTTAAAAGATAGAACCAGCCGAAGTAAGTTAATGCAAAATCCAATAAAGATGATGCTACCTTATATAAGGTATCGGTAAAGAAAAACCCAAACAAAATAAATAGCATGGATAATGCTACAGAATATTGTAGAACTGGGTTCTGTCTAAACAAAATAGCTCACCCCTCTTTTGGGTTTTATTCAACTGTTTCCTGCTCTCGGCTGCTCAGCCCCATTTCAAATCAGAGCAAGAAACAGTCTGTCATTTTATCATCGGTGCGTTTATACCTTTACTGTTTAAACCGGACTTTTAACTTTAGCCTTTTTTATTGCAATGCTTGAATCGGCCAACAGAGCAGGATCGACAGCTTCCTCTCTATCAATCAATTTCCGTACGGGTAAAACATCTCTGGGGGTATTTACCATCAGAGCAGCTGTCACGATGTTCCGTTTGTCCAGGTAAAAGTAAGTGAACTTTCCTTCCTCCATATCACCGCGCAGGACCGTATTTTCCCATTCTTTCGTATGTCCTGCGTATTGGAAGCGTTGGCCATATTGGTCAGACCAGAAGTAGGGGACACGATGATAGGGTACCGTTTTTTCCGCTATCATATTTTTTGCGGCTGCCTGCGCATGATATACGGCATGATCCCAATGTTCCACATGAATATTATTTCCTTTATACGGCCATACCGTACAATCCCCGGCTGCGAAAATACCGGGAATAGATGTTTCACCATACTCGTTAACCACATATCCTCTATCGACCTTTAACTCCGGGTGGGAAATTTCCGTGTTTGGTTCTACCCCTATCCCGATCACAACTGCCTGACAGTCAATCTCTTGTCCATGGACAGTTACAACTTTTTCAACGGTATCCTTTCCGATGATGGCTGCAACGGAGTCGCCAGTTATAACATTCACCCCATTTGCTTCATGCATTTGGAGGAAGTACCGGCCTATCTCACGTCCCAGAATTCGTGCCATGGGAAGGCCGGCTTTTTCAATCATTGTCACATGGATGCCGAGACTCTTGAATGAGGATGCTAGTTCCGCCCCTATAAAGCCTGCACCGATCAGTACTACACTTTTGATGCCAGGCAATTTTTCTTTCATTTTTCTGGCATCAGAGAGTTTCTTTAAATAAAAAACTTGGTCCAAATGATCTCCCGGAATGCTGATCTTTCTTAACTTGGAGCCCGTCGCCAGCAGGAGCTTATCCCAATTATAGGTCCTCCCGTCATCCGCCTTCACTTCTTTTTGACCGGCATGGATCGAGTCGATTCGGACTCCTAATTTTAATTGGATGTTTAATTCTTCTGCCATTTCCCGGCTCATGATTGAAATTTCACTGTCCGATACTTTTCCCAGCATGTATTCCTTCGAAAGAGGCGGGCGATCGTACGGAGGAGTTTCATCACTGTCAAACAACACAATATCCCCCCGGCAGCCTTCACTCCGTAATGTCTGGGCAGCATGCACACCTGCTATACCGCCTCCAATAATCACAGTTGTTTCTTTTCCGGACAAAACCATCCCTCCTCCTGCTATAATTTAATCCATAGCTGTCCATTTTCTTCCTTCACTTGATAGGTTTTCAAAGGTGCGTCCGTAGGTCCTTCGACAGCCGCGCCCGTCCGGATATCAAAGCAGGCAAAATGCAATGGGCAGGTTAGACAGTGACCGTCCAGGTCACCGTCAACTAACTCTGCGTATGCATGGCTGCAAATCCCGTCAACTGCATAAGCCACGCCATCCACTTTGGCTACAAGAATGATCTGGTTGTCTATCACAACCTCCTGAGGCTCTTCCTCTTCCAGGGAATCAGCATCCATTAGAAATTGATAGTTCGCCACATCTTTCATATCCATATCCCTCCACTCTCATAAGTTCATGTCCATCGCAGGCGTTGTGTGAGAGGGTCAATTCCCATTGACTTTAGACTCAACATATTTCTTAAAAGCAGTTACTCTCCATTCGGCAGGTGTAAGGATGCCTCCGTTCTCGTACGTCCTGGACTTATTGCCTTCATGGGCCAATTCTGCGGCCTCCCAGTCCTGCAAACTCGTTACATCCCAGAAATCAACGGCATCTTGGATGTACGCATCGTCTTTTTCCAGTTCCTCAGGGTCAAACAGCCAGTATCCTTGTACAATAGATTCTTCAGGCGTAACCGGAAAAATGGTTGCCATGAAAACATAGTCGGCTGACATGCCTATATATAAATGCGGATAAATATGAAGGTAATAAATCTTGTTGATTTCTTCTTCAGGCAATCCAGGAAATGGCGGGCGATATACTTTTCCATCAATGTTGATACGTTCAAATCCCGGTCTGAGATCCATTCCGCCTGTATGCTTGACTACCTCTGTCTCCGGTATTTTTTCATCCACCTTCACCCTTGATCTGCTCGGTGGTGTTGTTCGGCTTAACTCCGGATGAATATTTGAACAGTGATAGCACTCCGCGGCATTCTCCATGATGAGCTTCCAGTTGGCTGCTACTTTATATGTTTTTTTCTTTCCCAGTTTCAAATTTTTCATATTGTATTGATTATATAAGGCCCAAGATTCCGGCAACGCAAAAGCATCCTTTAATGATTCTGCATTTTCATCCAGGTTGATCCAAATATATCCGTCCCAGACTTCCGTTTTAATCTTCTTCAGCGAGCGATCTTCCTTAACGAAGTCTTGATCATCATTTGGAATATTGGGCGCATTGATTAAGTCTCCGGTCTTTCCGTCATACATCCAGCTGTGATAATGGCATGTCAAATATCCTTTGGAGAAGTTTCCGTTATCAGCCTCACATAACCGGGACCCTCTATGGCGGCAAACGTTGTAAAACGTATTGATTGACCCGTCCTGGGCACGGATGATGATCAGGCTTTCGCCGGCTATTTCGACAGTCAGGAAATCTCCTGTTTTGGGAATTTCCTCGGCCCTTCCGGCACAAAGCCAGGTTTTGAACCATATATGATCAAGTTCTTTTTGAAAAAACTCCGGATCTGTATAAGCCTTTCCAGGAAATGTTCTTTCAAATGTTGCGTGTTCCGGATATCCGCCTTCAATCACTTTTACTGACATCATTCATTCCTCCTCTATCAGACGTTTTTATAAAACTTCAGAGATTGTCTTCGGCTGTACGAAGTTTTGCAAGAATTCCAAAGTTCCAATCTTCGAGCCTGTACCGGACATATAGTACCCCCCAAATGGCTGTACTCCAACTACAGCTCCTGTACACTTGCTGTTTAAAAACAAATTACCGCACACCATATGTCGGGACGCATAGTCAAGCCGATCCCGCTTCCTGGAATAAAAAGCTCCTGTCAATCCATACTCCGTATCGTTGTATACTCTGATTCCTTCTTCAAAACTTGAAACCTTGCAAACTGCCAGAACCGGTCCGAAAATTTCTTCTTTCATAATCGTTGAATGGGGGGATGCTTCGATAAAGACAGCCGGTTCAATAAAGTATCCTTCCGTTTTGTCAGACTTCCCGCCCCAGATGAGATCTGCTTCCTGCTTTCCAATTTCGATATACTCAGTAATTTTTTTGAATGCCTTTTCATCAATCACCGGTCCAAGATCGGTCCCTTCTACAGAAGGTCCCAAAGTAAGCTTTTTCGTTCTTTCCAGTATTTTTTGAACGAGCTGGCCGTACACCTCTTCATGGATGATCGCCCTGGAACCGGCTGAGCACTTCTGTCCCTGATAGCCGAACGCCGATGCGACAATCCCATCGGCAGCAGCATCGAGATCTGCTGTTTCATCTACTACAATTCCGCCTTTTCCGCCCATTTCTCCTACCATTCGTTTAATCCAGCGCTGTCCCGGAATCCGCTTATGCGAAAGTTCATCAATATGCAGGCCCGCTTCTTTAGACCCGGTAAACGAGATGAAATTGACATCTTTATGCATAACCATATAATCGCCGATTTCTCCGGAAGGACCCGGTACAAAGTTGATCACTCCGGGAGGAAAGCCGGCTTCCGCTATAAGCTGCATAAATTTGGCGGCTGTCACTGGTGTAGCAGAAGACGGTTTTAATAAGACAGCATTGCCTGTCACTGCAGCAGACACCGTTAATCCAGTCAATATGGCCAAGGGGAAATTCCAGGGAGGAATGATCACTCCCACTCCCAGTGGGAGATAGATCATTCTGTTTTCTCCTCCATCCATCGGGACCAGTTGTGCTTCTTTTTCAAGCTCTATGGCGTGACGGGCATACATTTCCAAGAAGTCAATAGCCTCATTAACCTCTCCCTCGGCTTCCTCAGCATTTTTTCCTGATTCAAATATGAGCCATGCCATTAACTCCATTTTTCTTTTTCGGAAAATAGTTCCTAATTTAAGAAGAAAGAGCGCTCTTTGCCGGAATGTATATTGGCTCCAGGATCCATAGGCCTTCTTTGCGGCGTCCATTGCCGTGTCTATATGTTCTTGATTGGCCTGGCTTACATATCCGATGACTTCACGATGGTTACTAGGATTAATGGAAGTCAGTTCCTTTTCCGTATAGATCTCTTCACCGGATATTATCAGAGGATAACGGGATGAAAACTGTTCTTTGACCTTACCCAGTTCTCTGTTTAAAGCTGCTTTGTTCTCTTCTGTCTTCCAATCTGTGGAAGGAGCATTCTTAAATGGTGCCAGTGACATTTTTGACTCCTCCTTTCATCCAACCATTAAAACATGGCAGGATTTGACCATAATTTAACTTCGGTTCCCAACCCTTTTTCTTTTGCATTTTTATAAATTCTGTAGCTGTTCGCTGTATCGGTTGCACATATTCCCAGTGTTACAAAGAAGACGCTGTCATCTTCACTTTCTCTGCACGGTCTGCTTCCGCGGATCACTTCACCAAGTTCCACAATGTCTTCCGGATCCAGCTTTCCGGCTTTGGTTAATTCGGATAAAGGATACTTATCATCTTTTAATCTCAGCTTGTAATCCATGCAGTATTTATTAAACCCTTCGAGAATTGCTTCGTGCTGATGATCCCACATGGAAACGCCGGAATGGAACGATCCTTTTTTAATCCACTCTTTCGGAATATATTCCTCGCCCAAATTCACATTGGTGGCTGTATATACGATATCAGACTGTGCTACTGCCTCTTCAATATCGCTGCAGATTTCAAATTTATAGCCTAAATGCGCCCACTTGGCAGCAAAAGCTTCTGCTTTTTCTTTGTTCATATCATAAAGGCGAACCGTTTCAATCTGTTTCATCACTTTGGATGTGGCTTCTATATGTGCATTTTGAATTACTCCGCATCCTACTAAACCTAAAATCTTTGAATCTGGTCTTGCACAATATTTTGCTCCAAGGGCACTGGATGCACCCGTTCTGAGAGCACTTACAATTGTGTCATCCATGACTGCGAAGGGATAACCGGTATCTTCGTTATATAAAATAATCATTCCGTTGGATCTGGGTGTTTGATGGTTAATAGGATTCATTGGGTTACTCGGAATTCCTTTGACGGCGGCTACACGCATCTCTTCAGACCGGATCAACGCAGCATGAACTCCAATCCTCTTACCGGAATATTCTCCTTCCTCCCAAAGAAGATGGAGCAGTTCCGGTTCTACAACTTTCCCTTCTGCAAGCCATTTGTTCACTTTCTCGACATACTCAAGAATCATATCCATATCTTGAGCACCTCCGGCGATACACTCTTCCTGCGATAACCATGTAACGTTAACTTCTTTATTTTTCTGTCCCTCACTGTAGATTGTTGCTGTTTCTTGTTTAGCCATAAGACAACCTCCTAAAGAATTTTTAATTTTTAATTTACCGCTATAAACACAATATACTGAAAAAGGAATAAAGTCAACTAATATTTTATAAAAAAGGAATAATTTTTCCTTTTTAAAAAATAAAACAGAAATTTGTTATAATAAGGAATCATATTTACAAGGAGTTTCGCTTTATGACAAACCATAAAAACTTTCTTGATTTACTTCTAAAAGCCAGGGGAACCCTGCCAAAAAAACAGGAACTACTATGCAATTTTATGATTGAAAACATTCAAGCGGTTGGTGTTTTAACGATTGCAGAATTAGCAGAAGCAGCAAATGTCGGTACTACTACAGTAATGAGGTTGGTTAAAAATCTCGGCTATGACAGTTATTCTGAAGTAAAAAAAGAACTCTTAGACAAATCCGTAGGTATACCGAAAGACGCCTGGTGGCACTTAAAAGAATCTTTTATCCAGAAAAACAACGAGGAGCACATTTTAAATGAAAACTTTCAAGAAAGTAAGCATTTATTGGATCAGACTCTAACACCAACGTTGTTGACAAACTTTAATTCCGCCATTAACCTCCTGCTAAAAGCTAATACAATTCACTTATTTGGTGTGAGATCGAATAAAGCGCTGGCATTATATTTGGGATATTTGCTGAGTGAGTTCCTGCCTAATATAAGGCAGCTAAGTTTTGATAATGAATTTATTTTTGATGCTATCCTGCGGTTTCAACAGGGGGATGTTCTCCTGGTGATTGATAACTCCCCCTCGACACATATTGGCGTTGACGCAGTGGAATTTTGTAAAGAAAATGGGCACCCGGTCATTCTGGTTACGGATCATTTGTCTTCGGAGGCATCATCGAATGCTACCATTACGCTGAATACATTTCCCAGTAAAAAGCAATACTCGGTTATGCCCACACTATTTATCATTGAATCGCTGATTATTGAGCTGGGAAGACAAACATCCGATTCCTCGGTCGCACACTTACAGAAATTGAGCAGCATACTGGAACAAAAGAATATAACTAAGCCATTCACTTTCTAGGAGGATTTGAAGAAGGGTTTGACCCTTAAGAAGGGTTTTATAGAATCTGAGGAAATAATAGGGTGACTGGAATAACGAAGTTTCCCTTGGCAGCAGTGCCGGCAAACAACACATCATCCATGTTTATTGCTCTTAACCGTTTGGGTACATGCTTGCCAATGGGATTCATGGCAGGCATCAATAGTATGGGTGAGCATTTCTGCAGACACTTCTTCCCCAGGCTTCCCGCCTGGTCACGAAGTGTCCTTCTTTTTTCTATTTTGATTGATTTGATTTACAATAAAGAGCCCGATGGTAAGAGAGGCTGCCTCGATGATGATCAGCCACCATTTATGCAGATAGCCGTTATAGGCCGATACGATAATCAGAGCAACTACTAAGAGAAAGGAAACCAATCGGCTGTATGTGACCCGAGAAAAAAAGATCATCATGAGGGCCGGCAAAAAAATAGCGGATATTACTTTATCGATCATTGCAAACCCTCCGTATAAGTATTGACATTTTATTTATAAGTCTTCCTGAAATAGAAGGAAAGTGCAAGCCTCTTCTTCTACATTATTTTCTTTGATCACTGACAATACTCTAATGATTCTTGCCGTTTCTCTATTTTCGAAGGTGTTGTGTTTATTCTTTCAAAGCAACTTTCAGCTGGTATTCAAAACCTATATCGAAACGGTGGGTTCTGATTTATCCAATAAAACGGAATATATATGTTGGTGCAACCAGAACAAACGTCCAATATGTCTATTCATTAGGTCTTATGAAAAAATTGTAGCAAGAACTATGGCTGATGAGAAATAAAAAGGACTTTCCCCCAAAGGAAAAAGCCCTAGTTTTTACTGATTCAGTTCTACTTTCTTTCCGGTTTTCATATAGACGATCCATTCACATATGTTGGTCACATAATCTCCGATCCGCTCTAAATACTGGGCGATCAGCAGTAGATGGGTCGCTTGTTGGATGACCGAAGAATCACTGTTCATCAAATCGATCATTTCTGTAAAGATTTCTTTAAACAACGTGTCTACTTTATCATCGCGCTCGGCAACCTGATTGGCCTCTTGATGGTCCAGATGAATATAAGCATCCAGCGCGTCCCGGACCATCCCTTTTACAATGTTGGCCATTTGAGGAATATCAATGAGCGGCTTGGCATAAATTTCATCCTTCAGCCGGATAGTTGTTTTGGCAATGCTCACCGCATGGTCAGCAATCCGTTCCAAATCGGTGGAGATTTTCAAAGCTGTCGCAATTCTCCGGAGATCTCCGCCTACAGGCTGCTGCAGTGCAATAAGTGTAAAGCACTTTTGCTCAATATCCATTTCTGCATCATTGATCTCTTTGTCGCCATCTATGACCTTTCCGGCCAGTTTAATATCTTTATCAACCAGTGATTTAACTGCCTGGTGTACTGCTTCTTCCACAAGCATTCCCATTCTGAGCAATTGATGATGCAAGCTTTGCAGCTGCTCATCAAATTGGTTCCGGACTGCCATCAGACATCCCCCTTATTTACCTTTTAGCCAAACCGGCCTGTAATATAGTCTTCTGTTCTCTTATCATCCGGATGAGAGAACATATCTGGTGTATTGTTGCACTCAATCAATTCTCCGTTCAGGAAGAATGCAGTCCGATCTGAAATTCTGGCTGCCTGCTGCATATTGTGCGTGACAATGACAATACTGTATCGTTCTTTTAATTCCTGAACAAGTTCTTCCACTTTTAAGGTTGAGATCGGGTCCAGTGCGGAAGTCGGTTCATCCATTAAAATAACATCCGGCTCGATCGCAAGACATCTGGCAATACATAATCTTTGCTGCTGGCCGCCGGATAAACCATAGGCATTTTCATGGAGGCGGTCCTTTACTTCGTCCCAAAGAGCCGCTCCTTTCAGGCTTTTTTCTGCAATTTCATTCAACAATTTTTTGTCACGGATGCCGTGTATGCGCGGCCCGTACACTACATTCTCAAAAATGGACTTAGGAAACGGATTGGGTTTTTGGAACACCATGCCGACTTTTGTCCTTAGTTCTTCCACCCCATATTTCGGATCAAGAATATTCTTGTTTCTATATAACAGTTCACCGCTCATTTTAACGGATGGAACGAGTTCTACCATCCGGTTCAGCGATTTAATAAAGGTAGACTTTCCGCATCCCGACGGACCGATAATGGCTGTTACCTCATTTTCAGCAATGTCAAAGTCAATATTTTTTAATGCCTGTTTCTCACCATACCAAAGGTTAAATTGCCTGGATTGGAAAACATGGCTCTTCTTCTCTTCCTGAACATCGGCAACGGCAGTTTGTTCTTCTCTTTCAATGGTTGCGATCACAGTCAACCCTCCATATATTTAGTATCGTTTTGAAAATTTATTTCGAATAATAATCGCAATAGAATTCATAATCAGAAGCATGACCAGCAGGACGATAATCCCGGCAGCTGCTACATCATGGAATTCGACTTGCGGACGGCTGGTCCAGTTATATATTTGAATCGGCATAACCGTAAATCCTGACCAAATATTTTCAGGTACAAAAGCGACAAACGTCAGTGCCCCTATCATGATCAGAGGAGCCGTCTCTCCAACAGCCCGCGATAAAGCCAGTATCCCTCCGGTCAAAATACCGGGAAGAGCGGCAGGCAAAATGACTCGGCGAATGGTCTGCCATTTTGTTGCTCCCATTCCATAGGAAGCTTCCTGCAATTCCTTGGGTACTGAACGAATCGCTTCCTGTGCAGCGACTACAATGATCGGAAGGATCAGGAGGCTCATTGTTAATCCTCCGGCAAGAACACTTCTCCCCATTTCCATCAACCGTACAAAAACAGTTAATCCCAAAAGCCCAAAAACAATGGATGGTACGCCTGCCAAATTGGATATGTTCATTTGGATAAAGCGTGTAAATGCATTTTTCTTTGCATATAATTCAAGGTAAATGGCGCATCCTACCCCTAAAACAAGAGATACCGGACCCGTTATGGCCATCATCCAGATCGTTCCGTAAATAGCGGCATTAATGCCTGCTTCTTCCGGTTTTCGCGAAGCATAGTTTGTAAAGAAGTCCATACTCAAATAACCGAGCCCCTGTGATAGTATCCGGTAGATCAATACGGCCAGGACAATCAATCCAATCGAAGTGGCGAGCATAAAGATCCATTTGGATAACTTATTTTTGAAAAGGCGAGAGGCGGTTCTTTTTATCACTTTTTCTTCATTGATCAGTTCCATTTAGTATTCCTCCCTGAAGCGTTTGGAAATCCATTGGGCAATCAGGTTCATCACTAATGTAAAGATGAACAGTGCCATACCGACTGCGTAAATACTGTAATAAATGGTGGAGCCATATGACGCATCCCCCAAGCTTACCTGTACAATATAAGCAGTCATCGTCTGAATCGTTTCTGTCGGATCAAACGTCAGGTTTGGCATAGAGCCACCTGCAATGGTAACGATCATCGTTTCACCAATAGCACGGGAGATTCCAAGTACACACGCTGCGACAATCCCTGATAAGGCAGCCGGCAGCACCACTTTCAATGATACTTCCAATTTTGTGGAGCCAAGAGCCAATGCCCCTTCTCTCATGGATCTCGGTACGGCACTCATGGCATCTTCCGAAAGAGAAGCAATCATCGGAATGATCATAATGCCTACGACAATGCCCGGGCTTAAGGCATTAAAGAAGTTCAAATCAGGCACAATTTTTTGTAAAACCGGAGTTACAAACGTCAAGGCGAAAAATCCATATACGATCGTTGGAATTCCGGCAAGAACTTCCAGGATCGGCTTAAGGATTCTTCTTGTTTTGTCGCTGGCATACTCACTTAAAAATATAGCTGTTGCCAGTCCAATCGGTACTGCCACAACCATCGCTATAACGGCAACAAGCAGGGTGCCGGAAATCAATGGGGCAATCCCGTATTGAGGATCTGCTTCAAAGAAAGGAAACCACTCTTTCCCAGTAAAGAAATCTATCAGATGAACACGTTCAAAAAACGTAATTGTTTCCACAAGTAATGTAATAACAATTCCAATCGTAGTTAATACTGAAATAACGGCCATAACCAATAGGAATAATGGTACAGATTTTTCAACTAATCCTTGCTTATACTTTGACTTTCTTTTGTTTTCTTCTATCAGTGCAGCTACAGATTTTTTTTCCGATTTCATTTCCATCAGGAAAACTCCTCACTCATTTCATGTAAAAGGAGAGGGACAGGCCCTCTCTCTTTTTATGGCTTCATTACTTAGCAACTTCTTCTAATTTATTTAATGCTTCCTCATATTCTGCCTCTTGCAAGCTGATGTATCCAACTTCTTCAGCCAATGTTCCTGCATTTTCCAACGCAAATTTCACATATTCATACACTTCAGGTTTGTCCGTTAAAGCATCATTGCGTACGTAGAAGTACAGCGGACGGGAAAGCGGCTCATAGTCGCCGTTCATAATCGTGTCATTGTCAGGAGTAACAGCCTCGCCTTTGCTGTTGACAATTGGAACGATTTTCAGATTGTCTTTATTTTCAGCGTAGTAGGAGTATCCGAAAAATGCAATTCCGCCTTTATCTCCCATTACGCCTTGAACAAGTACGTTGTCATCTTCAGAAAGAGTAGCGTCTTTTCTCATTTGCTCTTCTTCAAGGATCACTTCATTCCAGTAATCGTACGTACCGGAATCCGTACCAGGGCTGAAGAATGTAATCGGTTCTTCCGGCCATCCGTCACGGACATCTGCCCATGTTTCAACATTTCCGCTTTCCAGCCACATTTTTTTCAATTCGTCAACTGTCAGTTGGTCAACAAAATCATTATCTTTATTGACTACAACGGATAAACCGTCATACGCAATTTCAAATTCTGTATATTCAACGCCTTCTTCTTCCAGGAGTTGTATTTCTTCTTCTTTGATAGGTCGGGAAGCATTACTGATATCCGTTTCACCAGCGATAAACTTTTTAAATCCGCCGCCCGTACCTGAAACACCTACAGGTGCTTTTACATCAGGATACTCCATGGCAAACTCTTCAGATACAGCCTCCATGATGGGGAACACAGTCGATGAGCCATCGATCCCAACAGAACCTGTCAACTTATCTGTAGCAGTTTCCTCTGTATTGGATGAACTATTTTCATTTCCTGTTGCATTGTTGTTCGTGCTGCCGTCACCATTTCCACATCCGGCAAATAATAGAGCTGAAGATAAGGTGACTGTGGCAAAAGCGGTTTTGAATTTCATACGTTGATATCCCCCTAAATTGTTGTAATCAGTTCAAGGAATATATTACTCTCTCTTTATCAACTTTCTATAAATGCAATGTAAAGATTATGTAAAGATGAAAAAAGCCGCCCATGGCGGCTTTTTACGAAAAGGATTCCATAAATTTAATAATGGCAGGACCGAGCAATACGATAAATAAAGTTGGAAAGATAAATAGAACAAGAGGAAAGAGCATTTTAATCGGTGCTTTCATTGCTTTTTCTTCTGCCCTTTGACGACGGTGTTCACGCATATCCCCGGACTGCACCCGTAAAACAGAGACCATGCCGATTCCCAGTTTTTCAGCCTGGATGATGCTGTGAATAAAGCTCTGCATTTCTTCTAAAGACAGACGCTGATTCATGCCTTTAAGTGCTTCTCTGCGAACTTTCCCGAGCCTCATTTCTTCCAGACATATGCCAAACTCTTGCGTCAAAATACTTTTCTTGCGGGATACAACCTTACCGAGCGCGCCGTCAAATCCAAGGCCTGCTTCCAAACTAATGGTCAGCAAATCTAACGTATCAGGAAGTGCTTTCAAGGCAGATTGATTTCTTTGATCGGTCTTTACTTTTAATAAATAAGAGGGAAGTATGTGAGCCGCTGCAAAAGCGATCATGGCAGCTATGATGATATACATCGCCGAAACTCCTGCCAAAATGGCAACAAATATAACCAGTGCAGGCAGCAGGATCTTCAAAAGCATTTGCAGCAATGTAAACTCTACCGGACTGAATCCATACGGCTGTCCGGCCTGCAACAGCTTTGTTTCCAATTTGTACGTTTCCTCGTGGTTGATTTTCTTTTGAAACCTCTTTTTAAACTTCTTCCATTGCGGATCAATCACCCGTCCGTAAAAGGGCAGGTCTCCCAAGTTTTCATACGGGCCGGCTGCCGGGACGGCATAAAAGTAAGTCTCGACCCTCCTGTGGATGACTTCCCTCTTCCGGCGTCCCCATGAGAATAACAGAAGATAAAAAAGGCTTACGGTGAGAAAAAAGCTAAGATTGAGCAAAATCATCTCTACACCTCAATCCTGGTTATTTTTTTAATGGAAAGATAGCCGATGATTTCCCCAATCACAGCCATGACCAGCATCGTCCGCCCAATTGGATGTGAAAAGAGGGTGGAAATGTAGTCCGGATTCATAAAAAAGATCAAGATCCCAAGTATGATGGGCAGCAGACTAATAATGACCCCAGACATCCGCCCCTGAGCTGTCAAGGTTTTCACTTCATTGTCCAGCTTTTTTCTCTCTCTGAGGGTATCTGAAATCTTATCCAGCAAAAATGCCAAGTTACCGCCTACCTGGCGCTGAATGAGAATTGCCTCAACCATCAGCTCAAGCTCCTCGCTCTGCATCCTGGTTTTCCAATCAACCAAAGCCTCTTCCACACTTGCCCCGTATTGCATCGCTTTTAAAACGATGCCCAATTCCTCTTTCATTGGAGATAGAGATTCTTCTTCTGCCATTTTCAGTGCCTGAGGAAAACTGAATCCGGCTCGCAGGGATCCTGTCACAGCTGAGATGAAACCCGGCAGACTTTCATTGAATTTTTTAATTCGCTTTGCTTTTTTAAGCTTTAGCCAAATGCCGGGAAGCATCCAACCGATCACCGCTCCCAGCCCAAAAAAGAGGATCCTGTCCGATAAAATGTAAAGAAGACCGCCCGCTATGAACACAGAGAAAACTCTAAATGCAAGAAACTCTTCCGCTTTAATAGGAATTCCTGCGCTGTTTAGCTGTTCTTCTGTTTGATCTTTTTTGGGGCTCGGTTTCTTATTTGAAACCAGCATGCCTTTCAAGGCATAGTTCCCTTTTTTCAACACGTCTTTCAATTGAACAGACTCCGTCTTTTCTGATGAACGGCCGAATAAAGAGGATAGAGCTAAAAGCAGAAAAAAAAGAAATAGAAACATAGAAATTGCAAAAAACCACATCATTGGACCGGCTCCTCTCTTTCAATGAAAATGGATGGCGGCAGATAGATCCCCTGTTCCTCCATTTGTCCATAAAATTTTGGACGAACACCGGTCGGTACGAGACTTCCCCGAATTTTGCCGTCAGGTCCCACGCCCATTTGCCGGAAAGTAAAAATATCCTGCAAGACAATGACATCTCCTTCAAGACCCTGAACTTCTGTGATACTTGTAATTCTTCTTGTTCCATCCTTTAGTCTTGCCTGCTGGATAATCAAATCAAGTGCCCCGGCAATTTGCTCCCGAATCGCTTTAACCGGCAGTTCCATTCCCGCCATTAACACCATGGTTTCCAATCGGGCAACCATGTCACGTGGACTGTTGGAGTGACCGGTTGCCAGAGATCCGTTATGACCTGTATTCATCGCTTGAAGCATATCCAGGGCCTCTCCGCTTCTGACCTCGCCAATGACAATCCGATCCGGACGCATCCTCAGGGAGTTTCGAACGAGATCCCGGATGGTGACCTGTCCCTTCCCTTCAATATTCGGCGGGCGTGTTTCAAGTGAAATCACATGCTCCTGCCCCAGCTGTAGCTCCGCAGCATCTTCAATAGTGACAATCCGGTCTTTGTTTGAAATGAAGGAAGATAATACGTTTAATGTGGTTGTTTTTCCCGAACCCGTACCTCCACTGACAAAAATATTCAGTTTGGATTCCACACATGCTTTGATGAACTCAGCCATTTCTTCCGTCAGCGTCCCAAAGTTAATTAAATCCCGGATAGTAAAAGGATCCTTGGCAAACTTTCTGATCGTGATCGTGGGACCTGCGAGGGAAAGCGGTGGAATAATTGCGTTCACCCGGGATCCGTCAGGCAGCCGCGCATCTACCATTGGACTGCTTTCATCAATTCTCCGTCCCAGCGGTGCCACAATCTTTTCCAGGACTGCCATGACATGCTCATTGTCACGGAAGGTGATATTCGTTAATTCCAGCTTTCCGTTCCGCTCCACGTATATCTGATGGGGACCGTTCACCATAATTTCAGAAACCGTCTCGTCATGGACCAATGGATTGATTGGACCCAATCCTGTCAAATCGTTGGAGAGCTCCCGCTTCAAACTATCCAGTCCCGTTACATGGCTTAAGCTTTCATTTTCCTTTAACACATCGTTAATAATGTCATCCAAATCAGAAATGATGACTTCAATATCGTCATCTTTCCGTTCTTTTAAAATATATTTAAAGACCATGCTGCGCAGCTGCTGATAGTCATCCGTCTGGACTTTCACGGGGTGCATCCGCTCCACAGGTTCTGCAGGCATCTCAGGATGTTGAACTTCCAGTTCGACAGGAGGCTCAGCAGGAATCTTAATTTCCACGTTGCTTTCTTGTGTAACGTCTTCCTGTTCTTTCACACGAAGCCTCTCCAACAAATTCATCTACTCTCTCACCTCCATCATCGGGTTTACTTTCCAAAAGCGGGCAGCCACCGCTTTTTCAAAGGCTTCTTAACATTTACAGCTTCTATTTTGACAAGATCATGGGACATTCGTTCCACCTTCTGAGAAAATTCAAGCTTTGGATGGCTTTCCAACAAGGGGATTCCGTTATCCACTGACGGCAATGCCAGTTTTTTCTCATATGGAAGGAAATAGGCGTGATTCTTGCTGCATAACTCAGGACATTCTTTTAAGGGAATCAATGAAGAAGATGAATACTTATTAATGACCAGTTTTATTTTTTCTTTCATACCAAGTGCTTCCAGCGTCTCAATATACAATTTTGTGTTTTTTAAAACAGCCATCCCTGGAGCAGCTACTACTAGTATTTCATCAGCTTGTTCAGCGACCTGAAGGGTTGTATTATGGAGTCCGGCCGGGGTATCGATCAAGACCACCTCACTCATGGATTGCAGTCTTGAAAGAGTATCATCCAGTACTTTAGCTGTCACCAGGTCTGCAAATTCAGGCCTGGAGGGCGCTGCAAGCATCCGTATACCGGATGGATGGCGTAAACAGTATCTTGGAAGTTTGTCTGAATCTTTTCCCTCCACATAATCCTTTATCGTAAAAACTGGTTTCACATCCAAAGCCAAAGCCACATCGCCAAACTGAAAATCCGCATCCAAAATGGCTGTTTCAATCTGTCTTTTTGCAAAAGCTATAGCCAAGTTCACCGTTAAAAAGGTTGCACCTGTTCCTCCAGCCGCATGGCAGACAGCAATTGTTCGCATGCCCTCTGTTCCCTCGTTCATCACTCATCCCTCCTCTTTTTTATTCGTCTTCAAGTTTTATGATCCGGCTGCTGATCCATCCTTCAGTTCCATCAATTGTCCGGACTTGTATCCAGATTCTTTCTTCCTGGTCTGTTGCCTGTTCCCCTGTCATGTCTAATTCGGTTCCCTTATCCACGATGGAAAGGATGGGCTCCTTTAGACCCGGACCTGAACGGACTGCGGAACGGTGAGGAAGGGAAATAATGTTTGCATTGTCTGGAGAAGCTTCTGTTGCTTCTTGACTGCGTTTACTGTGCAGGACGAGCTGGAGATGGCCCTGCCTGCTTTCGTTAATGATTTTGACAGCATCTTCTTTGTTCACTTCAAGCGTGACTGCATGATACTCTCCTCTGGCTTCCGCTCCATTCGCCTCAATCATCCGCTGGCCGACGGAAAGTACTCTGACCTCTTCTTTTACTATTTCCGTATCAATTTTATTTGCTTGTCCTGTCTCTCTGCTCACAATCACATCCACTTTGTCTTCCGGCTCGATCAGGTTTGAAACGGACTCCACATATTCCGCTTGAACGGATACCGCCCGGTAACCCGGCTTGACCTTCTTGGATACAACCGTATCTTCATCTTTTACCTGTTCAATGCGGTGGCGCAAAATCATCTCACCTTGTTTAATCGAGGCGGACGTATATTTCCCAAGGATCTCCTCCTTGTTCTGGATCGCTCCCGGAAGCTCCGCGCTTTTCGGAAAGTCAGATAAGGACAGCATTTCCTCCGTTATTTTTTCATTTTTCTTCATGTCAGCAGCCGCTGTGATGACTGTGATCGTTTCTTCTTTAGGCTCGGCCGATGCTTTGCTCATAAAATGGTAAAAGAGAAAAGTCGTGATTACGCCGGAAATCAGAGCCAGCATCCAAATTTTTTTCATTTTCATTCCGTCACCTCTTCATCAGCCTGACCGCAAAGGCACCACGGTCAAGCGTATTCTCGGGATCAGCTGTACCTCTGCCGGTTTTCTTGATAAAAATTCCTTGGATTGAGGAATCATTTTTACCCATGGGATCCGTAATATAGAAATAGGCAAAGCCTGTAATTTTGACGCTTTTTAATTGATTGGTTGATTTTTCATATGGCTGGTATACGAGAACCAGCATAACTCTGGAACAATCCCTGTCTATATTTTCAATGTCCACAGCCGGACATTGACGAATTCTTAAATTGACTCCTTCACTCGTGGGACCTGCGATATTTCCGGTCTCAGTCTTTACAATGTCTCCCACAGCCAGTTCTTCATCAAAACCATATTTCAGCGTTTCACTGTAGGATTTCGCACCCGGACCCGCCAATGCGAGAACGCCAAAGTTCCCGGAAACAGAGTCGCCGGCATCTACTTTCAGCTGATATTTCTCACCGTAAACAAGTGGAACCCTATCGTCTATCCCCAATGGAACGGCCCCTTCGGCTGAAGCGATTGGAGCGATACCGGCTTTGGCAGAAGCCGCAACAGGAATAGACTTGACGCCGAACAAGGATGCAAAGAAAAGAGGCACCTCTTTTTCCAATTGGACAGACAGAGTCTTTCCATTTTCCACTATGGACTGTTGAAGGCTTTCCGTTTCTTGATGAGCCTCTAAAACCTCTTGGACAATCGATTGGACAACCGCTGCATCTGCCGGAATTTCCTGTGCTCCTGACAGCGCTGCGGCGTTTGCAGTTTTCTGCAAGTGGCTTTTTATCCTATATAAATTTCCACCGTCAATAACCAGTCCAGTCATTAGAAGCAGCCCGGCCATAGCCGCTGTCATTAAAACAGCTGCATTGCCTGTTTCTTTTTTAATTAAAGATCTTATGATCTTGAACATGCGATCACTCCACCCGTATGGTCGAACTGGATTTCACTGTATATGGAATGGCATAATCTCCAAAAACTTGTAAAATAGACTCGGGATAAGATACATGGACGGTGACATAATCGCCTGAGTCCCTGGTTGTATCCGCCGGTGAAATGGAAACAGTGAGCTCGGACGTATCTCGGGCTGTAAAATGGTTTTGCACATACGTTCGAATCGTGCTGTCATTTTCCCCCAGTCCGCCGAGCCTGACCGCTTCCTGTGTTACCAACTCCAGCTGCTGGTGAGCATAGATGACGCGCCCGAAATCGAAAATGCCTGCAAAGATCAAAAGCAGTATAGGCAGAATTAAAGCAAACTCAACGAGTGACTGCCCTCTTTCGTCTTGGATCATAGCCAACCCAAGCTTTCCACTGCCATGCATAGAATCGTCCCGGCGGCTATCGCTACTCCGTATGGATACGTTGCCGTCAGAGAACCCCTGGATATGCCTCCCGGGAGCCGGATACCGTGTCTTCTACTGGATGTATAATAAAGGATCGATTTAAGTACGCCTTTTCTGAAAAGAACAATCCCCAAGGCAATCACTGCACCGATCAAAGCGGTATACAAAAAAGATTGAAAAACAAAAGCCCCGCCTTTAAAAGCACCAATCAAAGCGAGCAGCTTCACATCTCCTGCCCCCATCCCTCCCATCAAGTAAGGGATGAGTAAAAGTCCCAGTCCAATCAAAAAGCCAATGAAAGAATGGAAGAGAGCGTTCCACCCGCCAGCGGCCAAGTGAAAAACAAATACGATGGCCAGTGATGGAAAAATCACTTTGTTATATATTTTTCTGCGGGACACGTCTGTCGCCGTGCAGATCAGCAGGATCAACAGAAGAAATACATCTATTATGGGAAATCAATCCTTTCATTCGTTTTTTGATTAGAGAAGGACTCTCCCCCTAGGAGGAGGAGAGCCTTTTAATATGATTATTACTGAGCGCCAGGTAACTTCTTCACGATACCATCGAATGTACCACTCAGGGTCGTCCCCATAGCAGTGAGAACTGTAATAACCGCCACCGCAATCAATCCGAGAATTAAGCCGTATTCCGTCATCCCTTGTCCTTCTTCTTCTATGAGCAAACCTTTGAATTTATCTAACATGTAAAATCTCTCCTTTTTGATGTTCTTCACTGCTTTTTCCATTTACAAAAACAACGGTCTGTCCTTCTACAATCGATGAGGCTTGAATCGTTCCCGCCGGCATCTCTATCACTGATCTTGCATGTTTGACGTTTCTTCCTGTTTTTCCCGGCTGGAGATGCTCTTCCAGTCCGACAATGTGATTGTTTTTATCCAGGTAGATCACATCAATGCTGAATCTCATGAAGAATGTATGAATGGACCTGCATGGTGTAAGATATATGGCAGTCCGTTCCGGCAAACTTTTTCGCCCCATCAAACCCCTAAATCTTTTCCAGAATGTATCTGCTGCCTCTACATGATCTGCCAGCACTTGATGTTCGTTCGCCATCATCAATTTCATTGGACACACCCCCTGTTTTCTTCATGGCCAAGCACCTTGATTGCTTGTACCTGTATTATGCACCGGCAGGAAAAAAATGGATATCCCACCCCATTCCTGTTTTACCGTGATGGTCCTGTCAGGAATGCATTCCTACTCTTTTTCACTTGTTCCTATTCATTCCTGCTGCAACAAAAAAACCCGCTCCATAGGAAGCAGGTTATTTTCCCCCGACTGTATTGATCAGATGAAATACCTTGGCAATGGCTCTGGCACGATCCGGGACGTCCAGTTTTCGGAAAATATGAGTCACATGGTTCTTGACGGTATGTTCACTGATAAAAAGATCATTTGCGATCTCTCTGTTATTTTTCCCGCGGACCATCAGATCCAATACTTCCTTTTCCCGGACCGAAAGCTTCACAGCTCCATTCAGCAATTCAGAAGGCCTTCCTTCATCCATCGGCTCTAAAGTCAATTCCCGTTCACTGACTTTCCGCTCCTTTATAAAATTGATTAAGGCCTGTATGGTCTCTTCCCCCGCATAAGGAGAAGCTTCCAGCTGTTCCACACTTTCCTTTCCGCGTATATAAGTGAATACCGTTGCATAGACTTTCGCATGGATTTCAGCCGCCGCCCATTCTGTTAGTGACTCACTTTCCATCAGACGATTGCCTTCCTCTATGATATCGGCAGGACCGGCCTGCTGCAGTTTCTCTCTTAAAAAAGCAGGAGAATAGGGTGATAAGCGGCAGGCAGAACAAAGTTCTTCTAACCGGCCCATCTCCATTTTTAACGCAAATTCCCTTGCCAGACTGGAAGCTTCATCCACTTCATGATAGAGTTCCTCATCAAATTGCCGAATAGCGAGAAATAGAGTTTCCTCCTGACTCATATTCGTTTCCATATCTACATCTTTATTCATTTTGATGGAGACGCTGCCAATCGTTGCCAGCGTATGCAGGAAAAGATTCCTTTTTTCGGTAGCCATTCCTGCAACCGAAAGTATACCCAGTAATTCATCCTTATGATACAGCGGATACTCCTGGGCCTGCTGGCCGGCAACTGAAACAACCGTTTTCTTTTGAATGGCATGTCTTCGATCCTCTTGCAAAAAATAGCGGTTTTTGAGGTCAGCAATATAGCTGTCTAAGACATCCTCCTCTATCCCCCTGGAGATCATCTTCAGCTTTTTTGTATCCTTTTTGATAACAACACAGGAAAAGGATCCTTTCATCAGTGTCAGACTCATATCCAGCAAGATATATAGGGTTCTCTTTAAATCTTCTGTTTTCGTCATCAAACGGCCTATTTCATTTAATGCCGAGAGCTGGCCCATAAGATTTTTGTTTTCTTCTGCCAAATCTTCCTTCTGAAGCTTTTTCTCCAATAAGCCTGCAGCCATTTTCACTCTATCCAAAGATTCGATGTCCAACTGGCCTTCCGTCCGGCTTCCTCCGAAAAAAAGCGTAACTGATCCATTCATACGCCTAATCGGAAAGCAAAAAATAGATTTTGGTACCAATTCACAGGAGCTGAAAAATAAAGAGCGTGGGTCTTCATCAGCATCTTCCCAATAGTCCGATTCCTGAGTGAGGAGCACTTTGCCAAGATACCCTTCCCCAATGGAAACAGAAGTTCCTGTTAATCCTTCGATCCCTTCTCCTGCAACATGTGTTACTATATGGGTATCTTCCCCTTGCTCTTCCACCAAACCATAAAAGTCCATTGTTGTTCCTATTAATTGACCGCTCACCAATTGATCGAGCATTTCATTGCTAGTTACTTCCAGTAATGCGCACAGATCCGTCTCATAATCCAACTTCGAAATTTTTTCACTCATTCTTTTATCCATGAACAAAGACAGCAAATCGCCGATCTTTTGCATCCGTTCCTTCCAAAGATGCTGTTCCTCCAGGGTCACAGCCGGAATGTCCCCGGCGATTTCAAGCCATTCTGCTTTCTCCCCGCTGTTCAAAAATTTTTTTAACAAAAAAGGGACTGCCTTTTGATCAACAAACAAGCCTGACCATAGCAGCCCTTTGCGCTTACCCCGAAAAACAATGGGAACAGCGAGCAACAAAAAACCCGGTAGAGCCTCAATAAAGAGCGGTTTTGCTATCATCGAGCTGCCGCGTATGTTCTCGTGAACCAATTCTATAAATTCTTTGCCTTTCCATTTCTTTAAAAACTGGGATAGGTCCTCCTGACCTGATACATGCAGCAACGAGTGTCCATGTTCGTCAGTTAAGGTAAAGGACAACCGATGCTTGGTTTTATATGCATCCAACATGTCCTTTACCAGGGTTGAATAATCATTCATACTCCCTTCAACTCGCTCTCAAGACTGATCTCCTTTGATATCTCCGGTTCTTTATATCTAAACAAACGCTTCACAGGATCATCCTGCACGCTGCCGACCGTCTGAATAATGCCCATTTCCAGTAATCTCTCTATGACCGGCAGAAGATCTTCCTGTCTCCGGCCAAGCCTTGTTTCCAATCCTATGATACTTTCAATCATATGGGGATTGGATTGAAACAGCATCGTGCACTCCATTTCCAGCAGCAAGGAACTTTCCTTTACCATCATGCTCATGCCTCCTTTTTTACAATAGTCGTATATATGGATCCTGACCGATATTTTCAATCACATAAGGGGGTGAAATCCGGCCGTCGGGCGCTTTCACCACCTGCAGGTATTGATAGGAGCCGTCCACCCATGTTTTCAATACCCCATTGGATGAGCGGGCAAGAAAGGAAGATACCCGCTCGCCGACTTCCTTAAAGTTACAAAGCACAAGGACTGTCATCCCCATTGAGCGTGCAGCAGCCATGTCTTTCACAAAAGACTGGAGCACATAATCCTTCCCTCTTTCAATGAAAATAGTATTCAGGTCGTAATAGATAAACCATTTGTGCTCTTTTCTCCCAAGCATCAGTGTTTGATAGATTTCTCTGAGACAGGCCTTATACTCTTCATTATCCAGCGACTGCACCTGAAAGACGTTCTGTTCCCATCCAGGTGGAACCTTCCGGTCATAATGCTCAATGAAGTACAGCTGTTCCTTAATTTTTTCAGTCAATGGGACCTGATGCAGCTTTAACAGGCCAATCAATTCGGCAATCGATTCAATGCTTGGCAGCAAATGAAGAACCTTGTAATCTTCCTTGATTCTCTTTGCAAGAATGGCACCAATCATATGCCGGTAATTTGCTTTGCTGTTGGTATCAAGCATATAGACAGATCCTTGTTCAAGCCCTCCTCCGAGCAGCTCATCAAGTTTCTCAATTCCTGTCTTGATCTTCCCTTCCGGATCACTGGCCTGCTTATCCAATGCCGCCCGGGCAGAAACAATCAGATGAATCCCCTGCTCTGTAATCCGATATACATGCTCCCCTTCTATGAGCCGGCTGCCCCTCATTTTCAATACTTCCAGTGTTCTTTTTCGGAACATCTCCATATGCCTGGACAGCTTCAGCTGAATGACCCCATCAAAAATATAATGTTCAAAAGGGATCGTCTCACCGGCTGTTGCCTGTTGTTCCTGTATGAGCAAAGAAGTCAGCTGAAACTTTCGCAAAATATTCCGAAGGCTGTACAGGACCATACGTTCTTTCTCCTGTCCATGAAGTTTTAATAGACTGATGCTGTCAACAACTAAACTTTTGCAGTCGATCTCACGGACAAGCTGATCAAAGAGACCGTTTGGTAACTGCATCTGCTCCAGCAGAATTTCCGGGGACAGGCAGACAACCCGCAGCTTATTTTCCTTCTCCAGCAAGGAGATATCCCAACCAAAAGCTGACATATCCTTGTAAATCTGTTCCGGAAACTCTTCGAACGTGATAAACAGGCCACCCTCTTCACATTGTGCTGCTCCATAATGCAAGAACTGCATGCCCAGCGTTGTTTTACCCGTGCCTGGCGCACCTTCTACCACTACTGTCGTCCCTTTAGGAATGCCGCCACACAATATTTCATCTAATCCATCGACCCCGGAATGTATAGATCCAGTCATGCTTTCACCTGCCCGATTCTTTGATAGGGTCTCGTTCATCTTAATTTATGAAACTATAAAAACAAATCCCCCTGTGTTCTTATTCTTCAAACAGAGAAAAGTCCGTTTATGTAAACATGAGACCTATATTCCACATACCCTTACCGATAAACCTATAATCTACCAAACACCGATTGATTCCAAAGCCTTAAGCGTTTCTTATGGTTCCGCTCAAAAAACGATATCAAGCCCCACTATTAAAAACGGGTTTCTTATCGTGCAAAAAACCCGTTTTTATATATTATTCTGCAGCCAGGGCATCGGCTTTCGTAACATGCACGGTGCCAAATGGATGATTGGGAGGCGCATAAATGGAATATAGCTTAATCGGTGTATTTCCTGTATTGATCAGGTTATGCCAGGTACCCGCCGGTACAATAATCGCATCATTCTCTGAGACATTTCTTTTAAAAGTCAAATGATTTTTCGCTTTTCCCATGCGAACAATGCCTTTGCCCTCTTCAATACGAAGGAATTGATCGGTATGAGGATGCATTTCCAAACCAATGTCCTCTTCTACCCCAATACTCATTAAAGTTACTTGAAAATGATTCCCCGTCCATTGCGCTGTACGGAATGTCTGATTCTGCTCTGCAGCCTTTTCAATATTGACAACGTACGGCCGGTTTCCAAAATCTCTGATTTCTATGTTCTCTTGCCTGGAGGCGTACTGCATCGGATAACCGTACATTCTTTGCGGGTCATGCCCATACAGCTGCATGGTTCGCACGTATGGCATTGCACCATAAGGGTTTACATATATACAGGGCATCAGGTACATGCTGTTCACTTCCTTTTCTTCGTTTCACATACATTCTATGAAGCATATGCTAAAATTCCACTAAAAGAAACAAGCAAGGGAAACCGGCAGAAACCTGCAATATCATGATATAAATTTGGATCTGGGTCTCGGACTTTGTATCCGGAATTCGCGCTTTGGATCGCGAATTCGCACTTTGGATCCGGATTTCGCGCTTTGGATCGCGAATTCGAACTTTGAAACCGGATTTCGCGCTTTGGATCGCGAATTCGCGCTTTGAAACCGGAATTCGCGCTTTGAAACCGGATTTCGCGCTTTGAAACCGGATTTCGCGCTTTGGATCGCGAGTTCGCACTTTGAATCGCGAGTTCGCACTTTGAATCCGGAATTCGCGCTTTGGATCCGGAATTCGCGCTTTGGATCGCGAGTTCGCACTTTGAATCCGGATTTCGCGCTTTGGATCACGATTTCGCACTTTGAAACCGGATTTCGCGCTTTGGATCGCGATTTCGCACTTTGGATCGCGATTTCGCGCTTTGGATCGCGAGTTCGCACTTTGGATCCGGATTTCGCACTTTGAAACCGGATTTCGCGCTTTGAAGCCGGATTTCGCGCTTTGGATCGCGATTTCGCGCTTTGAATCCGGAATTCGCGCTTTGAATCGCGAGTTCGCACTTTGAATCCGGATTTCGCACTTTGGATCGCGATTTCGCGCTTTGAAACCGGATTTCGCGCTTTGGATCGCGAGTTCGCACTTTGAATCCGGATTTCGCGCTTTGAATCGCGAGTTCGCACTTTGAAACCGGATTTCGCGCTTTGAAACCGGATTTAGCACTTTGAATCGCGAGTTCGAACTTTGAATCCGGAGTTCCTACAAAAACCAAATTTCGTACTTTAATACCGGGTTCACATTCCGCCATACGGCTTTTACACACAAAAAACCCCGCCCATTCATGAGCGGAGTCATTGCTTCTTTGGCAATATAATTGTAAATATGGTCCCTTCTCCTTCTACACTGTCAACTTCAATTTTTCCTCGGTGGGATTCAACGAGATGCTTAACGATCGCGAGACCGAGTCCGGTGCCCCCCGATTCACGGGACCTCGCCTTATCCACCCTGTAAAACCGCTCAAACAGGCGCGGCAAATCTTTTTGTGATATCCCGATACCCGTATCCTCTACGATAATTTTTACCCTGTCCTCCATATCTTTCAATCCAACCGAGATGGTTCCTCCTTCAGGAGTATAAGACACTGCGTTGGAAACGAGGTTCAAGATAATTTGCAGAATACGGTCTTTTTCTCCTTCTACCCAGACCTCGCGGTCTTCAGGTAACATAAGTTGCAAGCTTTTATCCTCTACATCCTTTTTCACTGTGTCAGCGACACGATCCACGACTTCCCTCACATTGACATTTTCTATCTCCAGCATGATTTTGTGCTGCTCAATTTTCGAGAGATGGAGGATGTCATTAATCAGACGGTGAAGCCGTTCGCTTTCTTGATGAATAATGGTTAAAAAATGGTGCAGCGCATCCTCATCATCCATGGCCCCATCCAAAAGTGTTTCTGTAAATCCTTTGACGGAGGTGATAGGCGTTTTTAATTCATGCGACACGTTGGCGATAAATTCACTTCTCATTTTTTCCAGCCGGCGGATTTCGGTAATATCATGGAGGACTGCAACAATCCCGGATAATTCTCCCGATTCTCCAACATACGGGGCCAGATGAGCATCCAATATCCATTCATCCGGATAGTACAGTTGAATTTCATCTCTAATTTCAATTTGATCATTCAGACATTGCTCAATCAAGCGGCTCAACCCCGCGTTTTTGACGACTTCCATATACTGCTTTCCTGTATAAGAGGCCGGATCTGATCCAAACATGATCCCGACCGCACGGTTTGCCAATAAAATTTCACCGTTTTTATCAACAAGCAGAACGCCGCTGGTCATGTTCCTCAATACCCCTGATAACTGCTGCTCATTCTCCTGGATTCTTTCTACCTGGCTTTTCAAGCTCGCTGCCAATACATTAATGGAGTGTGCAAGCTTGCCCAATTCCCCTTTGGGCTCCATTTTTACCCGGGCGGAATAATCTTTATCCTTCAGCTTTTCGGATACCACAATCATCGCTTCCACCGGTCTTGCAATGCCTTTGGATATTCTGATTCCGATCAAAGTTGTTAACAGCATCACAGCGAACAGTACGATTGTCAACGTATACCTTAAATGTGTAATGGCTTCGTCAATGCTTTCAAGCGAAAGCGATACGCGGACCACTCCTTCCACGTCATTGTTGATTTTAATCGGTATAGCTGCATACATCATACTGTATCCCAATGTCTCACTGTATCGTGTCGAAATGCCCGACTCTTCCCCTTCTTCAAGGATTTTTCTGACCTCGGGGCGCTGAGCGTGATTTTCCATCTCAGCGGGGTGATCTTCTGAGTCAGCGAGGACCGTCCCGTCGTCATCAATCACTGTAATTCGTGTTTCCCCTGATTCGGAAAGTTCTTCCACAATCTCTTGAAGCGGCTTTCCTTTCTGGAGCCCGTCCAATTCAAGCGACTGCAAAATAAGACGAGCCGTTTGATTTAGCTGATCCTTCTTTAATTCCAAATATGTATTTTTCATGGTATCAGCCAAGAAGAGACCGGAACCGAGCAAGGCAAAAAAGACAAGCAGCAGAAATGAAAAAGTGATTCGCACCCATAGTTTATGCATTACTTATGGCCTCTCCATTTTATAGCCGAAACCCCTAATCGTTTTAATATAAAGAGGACGCCTTGTATCTTCTTCAATTTTTTCCCGCAAATTGCTGATATGGACATCAACGATCCGGGAATCCCCGACAAAGTCGTAATTCCAGATAGCATCCAGCAGCTGCGTCCTGCTTAACACTTTTCCTTCATTGTTTGCCAAATAAAGCAGTAATTCAAATTCCTTCGGTGTAAGCTCAATTTTTTCCCCGTCCAGCAGGGCTTCATATCTTTCAGGATAAATGACCAGCCTGCCCAGTTCCAATTTCGGCTCGGCATGTTGATCTACCGGCACACTTTGTTCAGCAGATGATTTCGTACGACGTAAAATGGCCCTTACGCGGGCAACCACTTCTCTGGGGCTAAAAGGCTTCGTCAAGTAGTCATCGGCCCCCAGTTCGAGGCCGAGGACTTTATCAAATTCATCATCCCTGGCAGTCAGCATTAAAATAGGAATATCTACTTTCTCTTGACGAAGAGTTTTGCATATATCCATGCCATCCATACCAGGGAGCATTAAATCCAGTATCATCAGGTCCGGCCGGTCTTCCATCGCCATTTCCAGGCCCTTTTGTCCATCGGATGCTGTTGACACGCGAAATCCCGATTTCTCCAGGTTATATTTCAGCAATGTTGCAATGGATGGTTCATCTTCTACTACAAGTATTTTTTCCATATTATCAACCCTCCCTCATTTAGAGTGCATGCCTTTTCGCGGCTTGTCAATTAATATTGTCAGGCTGATCAACGTGACAAGAATGGTTGCGCCCATATCGGATAATATAGCAATCCATAATGTAAGGAGGCCCGGTATCGTTAACAGCAACGCAATAAGCTTCAGCCCCAGGGCTAGTGAAATATTCATTTTAATAATACGGTTGACCCGCTTGGCTATACGGATAGCTTCGGGCAACTTCCCAAGGTGATCCTGCATCAGAACAATATCGGCTGTTTCAATCGCACTATCTGTTCCTTTCCCCATTGCAATCCCCAGATCGGCTGAGGCCAGTGCGGGAGCATCATTAATCCCGTCTCCTATCATGGCAACTTTACCCTGATGACGGAGCTCTTTTACTTTTTCCACCTTTTGGTCCGGCAGCAATCGGGCATAAAAGCTCGTCAATCCAACGGCATCACCCACTTTTTTCGCTGACTTTTCGTGATCCCCTGTCAGCATGACCGCCTGTTGAATACCGGCTTTGAATAGTTGCTGAACGATCCCTTTGCTTTCCGGGCGCACCTCATCTGTAATTCCAAATAGCCCGAGTACACGGTCAGGAGCCGAAACAGCAACAAGCGTGTAGCCCGCTGTTTTCAATTGATCGATGTCTTTTTCTATTTGTCTTGTCACCAGTTCAGGAGGAATACTTGACTCGTTTCCAATACGGTACACAGTTCCGGCAATAGCGGCTTCGACTCCCTGACCCGGTGTTGTCTTGATCTCATTCGGCTCTGTCAATGCCGCTTCATGTTTTTCGACTTCCTTCATGACGGCTTTTGCCAATGGATGAGAGGAAGATCTTTCAACTGAACCAGCCACGGTTAAAAACAATTCCTGCTCGTAAGAGATCAGCTTTTCTACATAAGGCTCACCTTTCGTCAACGTCCCCGTTTTATCAAACGCGATGGTTTCAATATGCCCCAGCTGCTCCAAAAAAACACCGCCCTTGACCAGGATGCCGTTCCTTGCATTGCGTGTAATTCCGGAAATGATCGCAATGGGGGAAGAAATAATCAGAGCACACGGACAGCCCACAATCAACACGGCCAGACCCTGGTAAAACCAGCTGCCCCAATCTCCGCCAAACAATGGCGGCACCAGCATGACGACAGCAGCAATAATCATGATCAATGGAGTATAATATTTCGCAAACCTATTGATAAATTGCTCTGTCGGCGTTTTCGTTTCCTGTGCTTCTTCCACGAGGTGAAGGATTTTTGCAAGTGAAGAATCTTCGTAAGGCTTCGTAATTCGGACTTTTAAAACTCCTTCATTATTAATACTTCCTCCAAACACCTTATCGCCGGAGGATTTGTCGACAGGCATCGATTCCCCAGTAATAGCGGCTTCATTAACTGAACTTCTGCCATCTGCAATCATGCCGTCGGACGGAATTTTTTCTCCCGATTTTACAAGCACGATGTCGTCTGGTTTTAATTGTGATACTGGAACCACTTTTTCCTTCCCCTCAGACAGCACAACCGCTTCCTTCGGTGCTGCATCCAGCAAGGTTTCCATCGATTTACGGGCTTTTTCCATTCCCAGCCCTTCCAGGTATTCGTTTATGCCAAACAATATGGCAACGAGGGTTCCTTCTTTCCACTCCCCAATTCCAAAAGCTCCAATTAAAGCAATTGTCATCAATGTATCAATATTGAATTTCAGAACCATTAAATTTTTTAAGCCTTTTATGAAAGTGGAGTATCCGCTCAGCGCTGCGGCAATGACATATAAGAGGACAGCCGTCCAGCCGGGTACTCTTCCTTCCAAAACCATGGCAGCAATATATAATAAAGCAGATACTCCAATGAAGTAAAGCAGTTTCCTTCCCTCAGCATGGTGATGATGATCGTGCGCATGGACCTCATCCTTGACGATAGAGGCGCCATCATCGGCCAAAATTTTTTCCACTTGATGTAAAGCGATATCGTCTGACACTATCAGCTTGCTTGAATTAAATAGAATCTTGGCATCCTCTCCGTGATTCAGTTTTTGTATTTCTTCTTCCATCTCTCTTGCGCAATTGGCACAAGAAAGACCCTTCAGCCGATATTCCGCCATGTTTTCACCTCCGTCTCCGATGATTAATGCCTTGCATGGTCTATCGTCTGTTCCAAAATGTTCATGACATGTTCATCATCATGGGAGTAATAAATACTTGTTTTTTCTCTTCTGTATTTTACCAGCCGTAAGTTTTTTAAGGTTCGAAGCTGGTGGGATACGGTCGATTGCTGCAATTGCAATTTGCTCGCAATTTCACTGACCGAAAATTCCCGTTCGGAGAGCAAATGCAAAATCCGAATCCTTGTCGGATCTCCCAAGGCTTTAAATATCTGGGAAACCGTCAGCAGAGTCGCTTCGTCCAGTTCGTCTGGAGTTTGATTATTCAGTTGGTCGTTCATAACATTCACATCCATTATTGTTATATGAGCATATGTTCATGTATTAATTCCAATGTATGAAAGTTCCTCTGTTTTGTCAAGAATAGGCATCTATAAAAATTGGATTCCAAACATTACCTCTCTAATGTTTGGCAGCAATTGGATTCGATCCATTGAAAATGCCCGGAAGTTTTGCTATATTAGCTGTAGTTTAAATTTTTTCCTGCAGTTTTAGCTCACATGCCTATATTTTTTCATACATTAGTAAAGGGTGATTATTGAATGGCTTATGTAATTACAGCTCCATGTATCGGCGAAAAGTTCGCCGAATGTGTCGATGTTTGTCCTGTCGATTGTATCGATGAAGGAGAAGAAATGTTCTTTATCGACCCGGACATTTGCATCGACTGCGGTGCATGCCAGGCCGTTTGTCCTGTTGAAGCAATCTACCACGAGGAAGAACTGCTTCCTGAGGATAACATATACTTAGACAAGGCAAAGGAATTTTTTGCATCCAAATAAGCTTTATCTTTACATGTAAAACAAGGGCAAAGAGTGACTCACTCTTTTTGTCCTTGTTTTATTTTTTGCGCACATTTCCTTATGCCGAAATCACTCCGTCCTGACCTTTACGATATACATAAACGTCCTATAGGCAGGCTTTTTTTAGACACAAAATGTTTCTTGCGCCTATACACAAAGTGATCAGCTGAATAGAATGAAAAAGAAAAGCGCATCCGGGAGAGAGGAGGATAGTGATGTCTAAAGATAAAAAGAGTAAAGTCATTCACGTTGAGAACCTGGTGATTCATGCAAAAAATGTGGATTTCATTCGCGATCACCGCCGGGATGAGGATGGTCATGAAGAGCATAGAAGAGATCCATGGGAGTTCCTCTGGGGAAGACCCCGGCCACAAGTTCATGGGGAAGAAAGCAGCAGCAGCTCCAGCGGAAAAGAAGATCATCATTCCGATTAGAGTGAAGGATATTCATGGGTAATACACCTGGATTCAAATATAGATTGTGAATCAAGTATGATGTGACCCAACGGCTTTTGGCTACTCCATATAAGAGGTGATTTAATTGTTTGGATATGGCGGTTACGGCGGCTGCGGTTACGGCAGGTTTGGACACGGGGGATTTGCGCTCATTGTCGTTTTGTTCATCCTGCTGATTATTATCGGAGCAGTTTGCTACTACTAAATAAAAAAGCATCATCCCGGCATCCAATCGGATCGCCGGGATGATTGTGTTATCTCTCAAGTTTGGGTTGAATAAAGGCCCGGAAGCGATCCGGCTCATCCAGGCGGATCGCGGCCTTCTTATATGATTTGCTAAATCCCATGAAAAGTTGGGCTTTCAGGGGTTTTTTTAATTCTATGATACAATGCGGAGGAAGCTTCTCAAAATCTTGTGCGATAAAAGAAATGGTTTCTTTTGTGTGAAGCTTTTCGTCTGCAGCTTCCTTCCCCCATGTTATCCGAGAAATTTCTTCTATTGGGATTACCATTCTTTTTCCAATCCCCATGGATATGTACAGTTGATTTTCTTTTATAGTAAGAGGGTTCAAACGGACAGCTTGGATATCGCCAATGAAAAAGAGAACGGTATACATGTTCAGTACAAGCATAATCACTGAAATGATCACTGACATTTCATGGATCAGCCAATGAATGGCTGCTGTTTCGATGATAATTGCGTGAATCAGCATAATATAAAAAGCGATGTGGCTGGAATTTTTATGAAGGGAAAAATACGTCTCTCCAGTGGGCGGCCTCTTTTTCCATGAGGCCAATGCGTAATAAAGCATGACACATTCCGCTGCAAAAATTTGCAATACGACATATTTTCCCACTCTTTTTTCTACAGCTTTAGAAAGGGAAAATAACAGGCTCTCATCTTGTGATTGAATCCAGCGGATAATGCCGGGAAGACGCCATGCCAATAACAGAATAAGGCCCAGCTCTGCCAATAAAATCAGTGCTTCCAGGCCGATGGCTGCAATGGGGATATACGTAAATGGCTCAAAGTAAATACTGGGAATGAGAATTCTGGCAAAGACAAGCCCGCTGACCATTAACGTAATAAATGACTTCACCGTAACCTTCTTTCCTCTTCTCAAAAACAGGATGAGGAGCGGTGCAACGACAGCCAGGTCAATCAGTGAACCAACAACAACCCAATGGTCTTCACCGGAAAGTACCAATGGAGTAATTGGTGTCCGGTAAAGCACAAGGTTGGAGAACAGGACAAGTGCCAACAGAAAAAGTAAAATGTAAAAGCGGCGATCTCTTTGAATGACAGTCATGGAAGACCTCCCCTTCTCTTTTTCTTTAATCTTACCACGATAAAAGTCCCGCCGGCCGGCAGGACTTCTTTTAAATATTTAAATTTTGTGGCAAAATTTTCTTAAAAACCTGTAAATCCGCCAAATAATGGAATTAATAGGGAAATAATGAGATTCATCCAATCAAAGAACAACAATATTCCCATGATAACCATTAATATGCCGCCTATTTTCATGATGCGCTGACTGTGCTTTTTCAAGAAGGTCATGCGGTCCAAAAACAGGGACATCAGAATAAACGGGATTGAAAATCCAAGAACATATACGCCCATATACATCATTCCCATTCCTGGATTTGCCGCTACAAGAGCGATTACTCCCATTAAAATCGGACCTGTACATGGTGTCCATCCCGCAGCAAAAGCTATCCCGATCAAAACAGAACCAAAATACCCGGCAGGCCTGTTTCGAAATTGAATCTTCTTGTCCATATTCAAAAAATTAAATTCAAGAATACCTGCCAATACCAAGCCAAAAAATACCAATATAATGGCTCCTGCTTGCCTCAACAGATCCTGATATCGGACAAACAGGTCTTGGAAAACAGTAGAAGATAATCCCAGCGCCAAGAATATAATAGAAAATCCAACGAGAAACAAAATCGTATGAATAAAAGCTTTTGTCTTGAAAATCCCTCGTTTTTCTTTGATCTCATTAACTGTCATTCCTGTGATATATGACAAAAATGCAGGATATAAAGGTAGGGCACAAGGGGATATAAATGATAAGAATCCAGCCCCAAAAGCAAGAAACAAATTGACTTGCTGCATTTTTCACCACCAGCCTCATTTACTATGATATACATCCACCATATCAAATACAACCGACGTGATTGTAAAGGATCTGTGCCATTTTATTGAATTAAATGAAACAATAGAGCCATCTGATCCGTATGACTAGATAACATGAATGAAAAGGAGCCATTCTTATGCAACATCGATTAACGGTATATTTGGAAACATATGAGATCATGCGTAAGAAAATGAAATGGGTATCGGATCCAAAATTTGTTATGACAGCAGCTTCGTTTTATGCGATGAACGAAAAACCTTTTGATATAAGCCGGTATTGGAATCTGGCAGAAAGCATAAAAAAGCAGGCCGGCCTTTTTTCTCTGATCCGTTCGGAATCCAGATATATTACGGCCGCAATGCTCGATGTCAGTTTCGATCAACCCGAAACGATGATTCCCGTATTTTTTAGTGCCTATGATGACCTGATTGATGCAAAGTTTCAGAGAAGTATTTTTACGTATATCGCTGCAGCCGTCCTAATGAAGCAAACAGGTTCAGAACCTGACACATACCGCCCTGCCATTCAGAAAGCAAAACAGATTTATGATGGGATGAAAAAGGAACACCGGATAATAACCTCAGCCGAAGATTACCCGCTGGCCGTGCTGCTCGCTTCGAAAGGTCCCGGAAATGTCATCGAACGGAATGAACGATTCTATGAACATCTGAATCGCTTCGGTTTCCAAAAAGGAAACCATCTGCAAATGCTGAGTCATATTTTAACGTTGGATGAAGAAAATCATCCGGACGTTCTAATCAATCGAACGATTCAAGTATTTGATTCCTTCAAAGAAGCTGGAATAAAACAAAAAACCCTGTTTTATCCTATCATGGGCATGCTCGCCATGATTCCTCCTTCGGAATTGGATATGAAGCATGTAGCCTGGATCTATGAACAACTAAATCAGACCAAACCATTTAAATGGCAAAAAGATTTAAATACCACGCTTGCTGCAAGTTTTTTCGTAAAAGACCGCTTAGAAAACTCGTCTCTCATTGAAACGAGCCTAAACACAACCATCGAAACGATCTTGCAGGCACAGCAGGCTGCCGTTACAGCAGCAATCACAGCTTCCGCCTCAACTAGCGGATCCGGGGATTAAGGGCTCTCTGTGTAAGAGGAATTTATCTATTTTAGGTCAATGTTTATTGCACTGATGACGATTCAGCTTGTGTGATCAGCACTCTCTTTTCCAGGAAAGGCTTGTATTTACCTTTTTCTCGCACGTTATGATCCTTCGTTTGTGTCATGCTTCCTTTTATTTTTTTTGAATTCGGGTGTGGATATATTGCGGATACATGAGAGGTTGCAAGGAGACTCTGCTTTATATATATCTGGGGGCTATCGGTCCCCGATACGGGGTATTCCCCAGGTGACAGCATGGAGAAACAGCCTGTACAAAACAGACTGTTTTAGGCTGACATGTTTCTGCAGATTTCTGCACACTTCAGGCAGGCCTCTGCACATTTTTGGCAATGGTCATGATTATGTTTTCTGCATTCATTACTGCAGGCCTCGCAAACCTCTGCGCAAAGATTACAAATATCTTCCGCAAACGGACTGTTGGCCTGAATCGCTTTTGCAGTAAATGCACAGATATCGGCACACTCCCGATCCAAACGGATGCATTCTGTCATCATGTGTACATCTGTTTCCTGCAAACAGGCATCAAAGCAATGATTGCATGCCTCCATGCACTCCAGACATGCCTGTATACACTCTTCATAAACTGCATTCATGAGATGACCTCCTTTATCCGGATATGATTCATGTTCCCTGCCATTATTTGATCTAAACAACATGGAAGTCAGCTACCCTCTTTTGTATAATAATGGTCAGTGAGCAATAAGAATTTTTCACAAAGGAAGTGCATCAGCCATTTCAACTGAATTTCAATACAAACCCGCTATTCATTTCAGCGGTGTTGATTACTCAATTGGCGGGACAACAATTTTGAAAGACGTGACCGGATCCTTTCCTGATGGTAAAATCACGACATTGGCCGGGCCTTCCGGGGCCGGAAAAACAACTCTGCTCAAGCTATGCAATGGTTTGCTTTCCCCTGCGGCCGGAAAGATTTTTGTTCATGACAAACCGATTCATAAGGTAAACCCTATTGATTTGAGGCGTGAAGTGGGGATCGCCTTACAAAATGCCCCGATGGTCAAAGGCAGTGTATACCAAAATTTATCCCTTCCTTTGGAACTTGCCGGAAAACAGCTGTCAGAACAGGAAGCAGCCTCTTTTTTGGAGGATGTCGGGTTGGAAGATTCATTTTTACATAGGGACAGCAAAGACCTCTCCGGTGGACAGAGACAAAAAGTATCGATTGCCAGGACATTGGTCAACAGCCCTCGTATTTTATTGCTGGATGAAATCACCGCTTCGCTGGATCAGACCTCTTCCAGGGAAATAGAACAGCTGATTGTCAACATCAATAAACGTTACCATGTGACAATGATCTGGATTACACACAACTTGGAACAGGCACGTACGATCGGACATTATACGTGGGTCATGATGGGCGGCAGAGTTGTAGAAACTGGAGAAAGCAGCCTGCTCGAGTCACCGAAAACAGAAGAAGTCAGGCGCTTTGTGGAGGGGGGATTGTCATGAGTTTTACAGCTTTGGCATTAACACTGGTATTCGTCCTCATCCCTCTGATCTTATCAAAGACGCTCAAGCTGGGGTTGGAGAAAGATACCATCATTGCAACGGTACGATCCATCATCCAACTGTTAATCGTCGGTTATATTTTAAAATTCGTATTTGATTCCAAACATATGATTTATGTATTGCTAATGGTCTTACTGATGATCGGAGCAGCGGTTGAAAATGTCCGAAAAAAAGGGCTGTTCATTCAAGGAATTACCTGGAAAGTAGCTATCACTATTATATTTATTGAAATTCTTACCCAAGGAATTTTAATCGGACTGAACATTACACCGCCCACTGCTCAATATGTCATACCGATCAGCGGTATGGTTATCGGAAATGCTATGGTTTTGTCAATCTTATTTTTAAATCGGTTCACAGCTGAAATTGAAGCTCATGAAGATCAGATGGAGTTAATTTTATCGCTTGGCGGAACCCCTAAACAGGCGGTGCACAGGCAATTAATTTCTTCCATTAAAGCAAGTATGATTCCAACAATAGAAAGCCAAAAAACGATGGGACTTGTTCAATTACCGGGAATGATGAGCGGGCAGATTATTGCGGGTGCAGACCCGATCCAAGCTGTTATGTTTCAACTGCTGATTGTCTTTCTGTTATTGACAACAGCTGCCGTCTCCAGCGTCATGCTCGGATTCCTCTCTTACCCGTCTATTTTCAATGACCGGATGCAGCTGCTGTCTCTGAAAAAATAAATAACATGGCGAGGAGAGCGTATCATATGGAGAAAGTCTTCATTGTGCTGGCCGCCGCAGTCCAGCTTTCCATTTTTGGAGGTATCCTATATCTCCTCTTTAAATACGGCAAGCCGAGGTTTGTAAAGAAAATACATTATGTATATAAACATTTTGGCAACAAGTTAAAGGTCTCTTATAAAAAATTTCACGGATTTAACTATTACTATTTCCGCGTGAAGAAAGATGAAACGGTATCCGTCAGGTATAACGTTACTGTGGAGGAAGGCTCCCTGACCCTGGAATGGAGAGACAGCAAGTCCCTGCTTTTCAGCAAAACTTTTCATGAAAACGATGATGGTGAATTTACCTTTACTGCCAAGAAGAAACTGCACTCCTTAAAATTGGAAGCTGACCATTCCAGGGGAGGCTGCAGGATCGAGCTGATCCGGAAATCTGCTTAAAGGCCACAGTTTGATGGCCTTTTTCTTGTTGTGCTTATCATACATTTGCATTAATATGACTATATGAACATATAAACATATTAATGCGAGGGATAAAGATGTACGAAACCATTATTATTGGCGCCGGTCAAGCGGGTTTAGCTGTTGGGTATTATTTACAGAAAACAGGGCAAAATTTTTTACTCATCGATAAGGCCAAGGAAATCGGCAAACAGTGGAAGAATCGATATGACTCATTAGTTTTATTTACTCCCCGAAAGTATAGCTCTCTGCCGGGTCTTAAGTTGGAAGGAGAGGAACATGGTTTCCCTTCGAAAGATGAAATTGCCGTTTATTTGCAGGCTTATGGAGAAACCTTTAATTTGCCGATCCAATTAAACGAGGAAGTTATTCAAATAGTAAAAGACGGTGAAGTTTTTATCATCAGAACGAACCGAAATGAATACAGATCCAAAAATGTGGTTATAGCCACAGGCCCTTTTCAGACACCAAATACCCCTCCATGGTCACAAGAACTTGCTGCTTCCGTAAACCAGCTTCATTCATCCCGATATAAAAATCCTGGTCAATTGGCCGAAGGAAACGTATTAGTGGTCGGGGGCGGCAATAGCGGAGCACAGATAGCAGTAGAACTATCCAAAGAACGCGAAACGTATTTAGCTATAAGTAAGTCACTCCATTACCTGCCTTTACGCATAGGGCAAAGGAGTATTTTTTGGTGGTTTGACCAATTGGGAATCCTACAGGCAAGCAGCCATTCATTCCTTGGAAAACTGATTCAAAAGAAGGGGGATCCCATTTTTGGTTTTGAATTAAAACAGGCGATCAGGCAAAAAAAAGTAGCAGTCATTCGTAAAGTCATCGGCGCCCGGAAGAAGCAGGTAATTTGTGAAGATCGATCTGTATTGGAAGTAAACAATATCATTTGGGCAACGGGATTCCGGACGGAATATCCCTGGCTGCAAGTCCAGGGAGTACTAAATATAGAAGGAAAAGTCTTGCATCATCGGGGACAAACCAACATTGACGGATTATTTTTTATAGGCCTTCCTTGGCAGTACCGCCGAGGATCTGCTTTATTACAGGGCGTCGGTGAGGATGCAAAATATATTGCCAGCCAAATCATTGAGCGGCTTCGGCAGTAAATGAGCCGGGACGAAAGAGGTTTAGTATAGAAAAACTGTACAAATGCCGGTAAGTGAATATCAGCCGCTCCGAAAAGTTATATATTCTTTTTACGCGGGCGGCTGTTGAGTACTGCCACACTGCGGGTCTCACCGAGGCCTGTACTCCGGCAGGAGTCTGCCTCTTATGCAGTATTAACTTTTTATTCTTTCCCTGGCGTCCCGGCTTCCACCAGTATCATGAGTCAGCTCTCAACTTTCTTGCTTTTTCTTTTCCTGACAGGATAAGATTGACTGACAAACTCTATTTCCTTGATGCCATAACATTTATTGACGTAAACAGCCATCACGAACAGGACATTTGCCAACAAATGAGTGTAGTCAAAAAGGATTTTGGGAACTTCTTGTTCCAGACTGACCTGATGAAGAGCGCGGACAGACTTCTTCGCTTCACTCCTGCATGTATGGAGTACACATGCAGCTGTTTTCCCTTGCGGCAAAACAAACTTTTCAATCTCGTCTTTTACTTCTGCCACATAAAAATCGTACATATCACTCAATCGGTTAACATCTTCTTCTGAAATCGCAAGCTTGCCACGTACCGATCCATTTAAGTGGTAAACCATGGGAAGTAAATACATGAGATCTTCATGCACTTCCTCGATATCTTCCGTTAAAGAGGCTGCCAGTCCGATTCGAGTTGTCAGCGAATCCGTTCTAATTTCAAAATCGACTGTGGATGCTGACTCACGCATATATGGATAACAAAGAAATCTCAGATCTTTTTTTGCCAACGTTCATCTCTCCTTTTCATTCAAAAAAAACCAAGCTACACGCTACTAAGCCCAGTGTAACACAGAATCCTCCCAGTCTATTGTATGTAAAATAAAAAAGCCCCTGCTGGAGCTTTTGACCGGTCTAATTAGGTTCCACATGCACATGCACATCGATGACTTGGTGCTCATCCATTAAAACATTCTCCACACGATCGGAAATTTGATGTGCAGCCTGGATACCCAATTTAGAATTGACAAGGATTACCACGTCGACAACAGAATTACTGCCATACCTTCTGGCGCGGATATCTTTAATCCCCTTTACTCCCGGGATTTCCAAAATTGACTCTTTATATGAAGCCAACTTCTCTTCATCGTATCCATCCGTCAAATCCATAGAGGCATCCCTGAATATTCCCCACGCTGTTTTACAAATGAGCAATCCGACGACAAGCGCCGTGACGGGGTCCAGCCAAGGCAAGCCGAATTGGGAACCAATAATTCCAATCGCTGTTCCCACACTTACCAGAGCATCTGATAAGTTATCCTTTGCAGCTGCTGTTACAGCCTGACTGTTAATTTTCTTTCCAAGCCTGTTATTATATCTGAACACCAAATACATAATGCCTGCAGAAAATATTGCCGTCCAGGCGGAGATTAAATCAGGAGATTGCTGATTGGACTCGAAAACAGAAATAACTGCATCATACAGTACTTGCAGGCCTACAACCATCATAATGAATGAGGCGATCATCGCTGCAATGGTTTCGGCTTTCCAATGACCGTACGGATGATTGTGATCAGCTGGTTTTTGGGATAATCTCAGTCCGATCAAGACAGCAATTGATGCCACAATGTCCGTAGCATTATTCAAGCCGTCAGCTTTTAATGCAGTTGAATCAGATAAATCAGCAATAACGAGCTTTACCGCTGATAAAACGATATAAGCAGCAATGCTGAGAATGGCTCCGCGCTCCCCCATTTTCAGTTCTTTGGCTCTTGATTGTTCCATTCATGTCCCTCCACGAAGCTCAGTACATTCTATCATAACAACCGAATGCAAGTGGGTCTACAGCAACCTTGTTGGAAGCAGCCTGTATTGTAAGGGGGAGGAAAGAGTGTTTGCCAAGGTCAAAATTCCTCAGGTACCGTCGATTTACCATGTTCTTCTTTCTGCTCTATTTGCTTTATCAGAGCGAGCCGCTCGCTGATCCGTCTTTTTCGATAAAGCATCATACCGGCTTCTGACAGATCTTCAATTGCCGAGCGATTAATCAATGCACCGAAGACAAGACCAGCAACCGGGACCATTTGAAACATCTTTTTCCATCCGAATTGATCGCGATAAGTAATAACAACCTCGCGCCATCCCTGCAATTCGGACATGATATTTCTATGAGCATCATCATCTTTTGCATTCATGACAGACAATTGCTCTAAGATTTCTTTCTTACCTACTATGTCCGATGAAACGAATTGAAGTACTTTTACAATGAACAGCCTCTCCTCTTTGTCATTGGGGTCATATCCATAGCACATGGCAATATCCTGTAAAGTCTTTAATTGAAGTCCCAACAAAAATGGAATATCAATGGTTAAGGTAAGCAATCCGCCGAACCCGGTGCTGGCCCCTTGAACAGTCGCCAGCCTCTTTCGGTTTTTTACGAGTCTATCCACCGCCTCATCCATTTCTTTAATCGTCATAATTTCAAGATCCTGCAGAGTTTCAATGGAGTTATTCGGATAATATGATTGTAATGAGGACATCGAACTTAAATACCTTCCACCTGATTGAATATAATTCCCAAGTTCGTCCAAAATCACTCCTATTTTCTTATGAAGAAAATCAGGGGTGAGTTTGTCCAGAATTTTAAACGGCAGGCGCCCAATTTTATCCCAAACAGGTGATTTTTTTTGATCCTTTTCCCATTCCTGGCTCTTTTTCAGCTCCAACTGCAGTTGTTCCGCGGTTTCCATCATATGAGTCGAGTCCTTCCTTTATATATTTTTTTTAATAAACTCCTTGCTTACTCATACGGTTGTACATGGCCATTGGTTTCTTTATACAATCCAAGCGAAACTTCCTGCGGCCTGTAATATTTTATTTTCCCTTTTTCAACCCATACCAATCATTTAAACAACTATTCCGACGGACTACTGCCTTCACGGCGACCTGCTGACTATATGATTTGTACTTCCATGAAATAAAAAAATGGACCAGCTGTTAAAAACTGGTCCATTTCTTTCTATAGACATGCATTACACATGAGCAGCAGCATTATTTTTGTTATAAAACTCAACAAAATTTTGCACGACCTGATCAAGGAAAGCAACTGTTCCTTCATCTGTAATTTCGCCAGCCTCGTTTATTTTTTCATGAATGGAGCCGATGTAAACTTCATTGTTCGGAAGCAGAACAGGTGCCAAACTAGGGTTAGAAAGGATTTCTCTCAACTGGATTTGTGCACGTACAGTTCCCAAAACTCCCATAGAAGCTCCAACGATGAAGCCCGGTTTGCCTTGAAGCGGCAAGTCACCGCCGCGTGAGAGCCAGTCAAGTGCATTTTTCAGTGCACCCGGGATGGAGTAGTTATACTCCGGTACAGCGAACAATACAGCATCGGAATCTTTGATTTCTTCTTTGAAGTATTGAACATTTTTTGATGGATTGTTTTCTATATCAACGGAATACAGTTCAAGGTCATTGACAAAGACCGGAGTGATCTCCAGTTGATCCGCGTAGCGGTTCTTCATAAATTCAACAACTTTTAAGTTAAATGAGTTTGTGCTTGTACTTCCAATGATTGCTTTTACTTGAATAGCCAATTTCCTACATCTCCTCTTTATGTTGATCTTGTTGTTTATTTTATAGGGGGAAAAATCAGGTAAACTTTCCCTCTCTATAATCTTTATAGGCTTGTGCGATTTCTTCCTCGGAGTTCATCACGAAAGGTCCGCGGGCTGCAATCTTTTCATTGACAGGCTTCCCTGCATACAACATGACATGCAATTCTTCATCGGCGCGGATCAGGACTTCACTCATTTGAGCATCTTTTCCACGTTCAAGCCAAAGAACCTGACCTTTCCTTCCTTCCGTTTTACTGCTTCCGAAGATGCCGCTCCCCTTTAATATATAGAGAAACCCGTTATACTCACCGGGTAAATCCTGGGTAATACTTCGCCCGGGTTCAAGGGTAATGTCGACCATTGTTACCGGCACATAATTTTTTGTATCGGCTTTTTTCCCATATGATGAACCTGAGAAAATCCGAACAGTCGCCCCATCCTCTTGACGGACAGGCATGTCCTTCCCGCGCAAATTTTGATAACGCGGTTCCGTCATTTTTTTGTCACTTGGAAGATTAATCCACAGCTGCAGGGAATGAACAGTTTCGCCAACCGCCGGTTCTTCCGCATGGATAATGCCCCTCCCTGCAGTCATCCATTGGACATCACCAGCCATAAGCTCTTCCTGATTTCCCTTATTATCTATGTGTTCAAGCCGCCCATTGACCACAAACGTAACGGTTTCGATTCCGCGGTGAGGGTGCATGCCAAACGTCCCCCGCTTAAAAAAGTCTTCCGCCATAATGAGAAATGGATCCGCAACCTCCCAATTACCAGGTTCTATAACAAAACCCGCTTGATGGTTCGGTGAGTTTTCCCGGTATTCCACGGGACGAACGCTTCTGATTCCTCTGGAGAAAACTTGATTTCTGCTGATCATGAACCCCCCTTTCCAGAACTGGACATGAAATAAGTATTCACATGTGTTATTATGTAATAAACAGGTGACAAAAGGAAGTACGCACTTTAAAGTGCCATAGTATCCCCAAGGATACTTTGATTAAGGAGGAATTTCGTGGGAATGAAAACCGAAATTTGCAAAGTAAATGAAGCCTTAAATATACTGGTAGGCAAATGGAAACCCGTCATTTTATATCATCTCTTCCACGAAGGCACTTTAAGATTTAGTGAATTGAAGAGATTAATGCCGGAAATCACCCAGAAAATGCTGACCAAACAATTGAGAGAGCTGGAAGATGAGGATATTGTACAAAGAGTCGTTTATCCGCAAGTCCCTCCCAAAGTAGAATATTCCATTACGGAATACGGAAAAAGTCTGGAGCCCGTACTCAATGTCATGCATGAATGGGGTAGTGCTCATGCCAAACATATGAAAGAAAGAAGGTCAAAAGTCTCTTCCTATTAAAAACAAAAAGCCGGATTCCTTCATCTTTTTTTAAGGAATCCGGCTTTGTTATTTAGGGTGATTGTTTGTGAAGATGACAGCCGGGCGTTCATTTGCTTGCAGCCCGAAGAGTTCACCTGATGACTGCTTTTTGAAAAATATCCCCTTGTCCCTCTCTCATAATTCCCCCTTAACATTATGTTATATTTTTCTATTTATATCTTATTAGCCGCACGTTATGTTTAAGAAAAGGTCCCGTTAAATAGATACGGCTTAGATCGATCATTGCCGGCAAAAGCGGTTTTTTCCCATTCTAATTACACGAGAGAGATTGTTCGCTTTCGAATTTTGTAAAATTTTGTAATCTATTCTTTATATTTTGTTATCGTGCTGTTAGAAGGTTGTCATTATTTTCCATTATAATACTGAAATTAGGTGGGGAGTTCCACCTGTCTTGGATATACCAATTTTATTATACTGAGAGAAAGGAGAGAAGCAAGTACATTCGATTAAAAGGCAACCATTTAACGAAGTCTTTACTAAATTCGAAAGGGGCTAGTAATTTGGTTAAAAAAAGAACTCAAAAAAGAAGTGAAACCACAAAAAAATTATTTCCTTATGTAATGTCTACTTCAATGATAACAGCTTCTCTTTTCGCTGTTGGTGGACCGGCGTTCGCAGATGAACAAGATCAGGAACCTACATTTAAAAACCACGGACAACAGGTTTCAACTTTGGCGAGGAGTATTCCCGGATCTCCTGAAAAAGGTAAAATCATGAGAGCTGCAGCGAGCAAAAATTGGAATGAAGACGGAAAAGTTGAAAAGGAAGCACCTGAAGGAGATAACAATGAGGAACAGCCTGGCGACGGTGAAGATGAGCAGACTCCGCCTGCGGATGAAGGAGATGCTGAAGAACAGCCTGGCGATGGTGAAGATGAGCAGACTCCACCAGCGGATGAAGGTAATGAAGATGAACAGCCTGTAGATGATACAGATGAGCAGATTCCGCCTGCGGATGAAGGAGATGCTGAAGAACAGCCTGGCGACGGTGAAGATGAGCAGACTCCGCCTGCGGATGAAGGAGATGCTGAAGAACAGCCTGGCGATGGTGAAGATGAGCAGACTCCGCCTGCGGATGAAGGAGATGCTGAAGAACAGCCTGGTGACGGTGAAGATGAGCAGACTCCGCCTGCGGATGAAGGAGATGCTGAAGAACAGCCTGGTGACGGTGAAGATGAGCAGACTCCGCCTGCGGATGAAGGAGATGCTGAAGAACAGCCTGGCGACGGTGAAGATGAGCAGACTCCGCCTGCGGATGAAGGAGATGCTGAAGAACAGCCTGGTGACGGTGAAGATGAGCAGACTCCGCCTGCGGACGAAGGAGATGCTGAGGAACAGCCTGGCGACGGTGAAGATGAGCAGACTCCACCAGCGGATGAAGGTAATGAAGATGAACAGCCTGTAGATGATACAGATGAGCAGACTCCGCCTGCGGACGAAGGAGATGCTGAGGAACAGCCTGGCGACGGTGAAGATGAGCAGACTCCACCAGCGGATGAAGGTAATGAAGATGAACAGCCTGTAGATGATACAGATGAGCAGACTCCGCCTGCTGATGCTGAATCAGGTGAAGAAGAAGCTGTAGAACAGGACGAACCAGTTGATGATACGGAAAACGGGTCTGAAGACACAGAAAGGCCAGCTGACGATATGATCGATGAGGAACATACGTCAACTGACCCTTCCAGCGATAGTACTATTGTATCAGAAGAACAAGAAACAGTCTATATGTCCCTGTATCAAACATTCGACAATTTAATCGGACACTATGATACGCTGATAGAAGACCATTTCGGTGTTGTTTTGCCGGATGAAGGCAATGAAACAGATGGACAAGCACCCGAAAACGAACCAGCAGCAGATACTCCGGATACTTACACCGAACAAGAACCGGTATCTGGCCCAATGACATCTGATGATACGGCTGATGCCGAAGACTCAGCCAATGAAACGGCTGCCGTCCAAGATCCTGACAATAAAACGGCTAATGTCCAAAGTACTGCTTTAGGTCTAAGTGCAAATATTGTGGATGAAGAACCTCTAATCGAGGCGAGTGTTACCCACGAATCAGCCGATGAGGCCGCTAATGTCCAGGATACAAATGAAGAACCAAATGTTGAAGCCAGTGCTGTACAAGAATCAGCTGATGAGGCTGCCCCGTCTACTGTTTGGGATAAACTCGTAGATTACTATCAACAAGCAGTAACGGCCTACGAATCTTTTGTAGGGTTGTTGAAAAAATAAAACTGTAAAGTTTTGTTAAAGGATGATAAACTCCCCTGAAGGTAAAATCTGTTGCCTTTGGGGGAGCTTTTATCTGTTCTGAGATTGATGACACTCAAACGATAAGCTATATATGGGCAGTCAGCCGGCTTCATTATGGAAGGGGAGATGCTCCTGTACCTTTTTCTTTCTCCTGCAGGAGTCCACCTGACCGCTTATATCTTGGGTCCACTACATGATTATTTTGTCCAAACCAAAAAATAACTCCGGAACAAATCATGAATCGATTGTTACGGAGTATTCATCCATTTACATCGCCTCACCAGGCTCCCGCTTTTTGCGTTTTTCCACAGAAAGAATCCCGAGTTCATGATGATCACCTTCATAAAGAGCACACTGCTCAAACCGGATTTCTCCATTCACGTCTATGACTTCCAGTTTACAGTACGCACGGTTTTTCAATAAAGCCTTATACAGCTCTTCTTTATTTGAAATTGGCATATTATTGCAACTCTGGATAATTTCCCCTGTTTTCAATTCCATTTTGCTTGCAGGTGACCCTGGGATCGTATCCAACACCATGAGTCCTTTGTTGCGGGGGGTGAAATAGTATAATGTGTTGTTTTCCCTGACTCTATGCAAATAAGAGATCAGGGCACGGCCCACAATCGCGATACCGGTAATGATCGGGTAAGTATATTCCGGATAAAAGAAACCGGCTGCAGCCCCTCCAAGAACCACGATTCCCAATAGCTTGACCTTCCTTGCCATCCTTTCTACTGCCTGGCTTGGGAGACAGCTTTGCACCTGATTTTGGAACCCCACCGTAAACGGTATGAACAGAAAGGAATAGGAAGCATTATCCCAATCAAATACAGGCCACCATTCAAAGGGTGGCGGCAGTGGCCCTGCCGGCAACAAAAAGAAAATGGGCAGCATCCATATTCTTTTCACTTGGAGAGCGCCAACTGTCAGTCCCCGTGGACTGGTTCTTAATTTAGGGGAAATATCTTTTAAGCCGTCTTTTTGCATCAGGATGCCTTCCGTTAAAAGAAGGATTCCCAACAATATCGGAAGACTGGTCAGCAGAGGACTGCCCTCAAACAAACCATGAATGTATGGGACCTGCAACTCCAAAGCATCTATTGCATATACAAGCAGGAATGGAACGCCTGCTGTCCAAGCCGGAGAAAGGAGCCTTCCATTGCCGGCTGCTCCCAGTATGATTGTAAAGATCCCTATCAAAACAATCATTTCAAACGGAACAACAAATCCGGTACTAAAGGAGAGAATTGAAAGAATCGCACCTGCCAAAATCCCTGCAGGAAACAACAGTTTCAATTCATGAAAAATATCATTTACTCTAACATGAAAGTCTTTTCGCTCTCTCTTTATTCTAATTAAACCGGCAGCCATCACCAGTATCACTGTAAAATACAAAACGGGATTCAGAAAAAATTTACCCATCACTTTCACCAATTCCAGCAGCCATTCTTGTCCCATCTTCGAGCCTCCCTCTGGAACGTTCATATCTTTTATTCTATCAAAGTTTCCATTGGGTAGGAATGTAAAAATAGACAGAAGAACAAGTCACCATATGACCGCAGAGATGGGCTTACAAATAAAGGAAGGCAGGTCATATGGCCAACTAAAAAAGGCACGGAAGGATCCATCGTGCCTCACGAGATCTATCACTTAATGGTTTTGATTGCCACCTGTAGCTGTAAATCATTCCGCTCGTCCTGGATTTCTTTAATAACCGCTTCTTCCAGCCTTTCAGCTGTTTTCTGATCAATCTTCCCTGTGACCGGTACTTTTTCAATCGACTGGAATGCCCGGACAGCCCGCTCCGTCTGCCCGTCAAAATACCCATCCGTTCTTCCAGGACCATAACCGAGACCGGTCAACAATTCTTGGGCAACTTTGACTTCTTCATTATTCATGTCCCGGGTGAGTTCTTTTTCCAACGTTAAAGACGGGGCATGGAAAAATTCCGGCTGTTTCACTTCAATCGTCGGTTTAATTCCTTTTCCATGAATCCAATGGCCGTCGGGTGTCAGCCATTTAAACATGGTCAGCTTAATGTTGCTGCCATCATCAAGCGGAATCGCCTGCTGTACCGTTCCTTTTCCAAAAGTTTTTACTCCGACCAGATGGTACCCTTCCACTTCATTTAGGGCACCCGCCAGTATTTCCGATGCGGAAGCACTTCCTTCATCAATCAGTACCGTAATCGGATAGGGCTTTCTTTTTTCAAGAGCAGAATAATAAGGGTTTTTCTTACCGCTTCTCTCTTCAATTTGAACGTAGGGTTTTTTGCCCGTTACCAGCTGTTGCAAGATATCTTCCACGCTGGAAAGCATCCCGCCGGGGTTTCCGCGCACATCAATGACCAGCCCGTCCAGTTTTTCTTTTTCCAATGTGTCAAGCTGATCTTTAAATTCTCTTGAAGTACCTTCTGCAAAGGAAGTAATTTCCACATAGCCCACTTGCTTATCCCCATCTTTTTTCATATCGGAAAAAACCGTTACGATGGGGACTTCCTCACGTGTAATCTCTACCTGAAATGGTTTCGTCGCCCCTTTTCTCAGAATTTCCAGTGTGACAACAGTGCCTTCTTCGCCGCGAATTTTGCTCGTGGCCTCATAGAGATCCAGCCCCTCTACGGATTCTCCGTCAATTTTTAAAATTTGATCCTTCGGTTTTAGACCTGCTTTTTCTGCTGGTGTATTTTTAATAGGAGCGACTATGATCAGTTTTCCTTCTTCAATCGTTACCTGTGCTCCGATTCCATCAAATGATGAATCCAGGCTGTCATTAAATTGTTCCGCCGTCTCTGCATCCATATAGACAGAATACGGATCATTCAGCGTCCGGACCATCCCCTGGATTGCCCCCTGTATCAGCTCCTCACCGCCAACTTTCTCCACGTAAGACTTTTGAATCAACTGGAAAACCTGGTCAACCTTTTCAAGGCCATCAGAAGCCATTGTTTGTCGCGGACTGCTTTCAATCAGACTTTCTTCTTTTCTGGATTCTTTCCATTTCATTCCTGCATAGGTTCCGCCAGCCCCTAATAATAAAGAGGAGGCGACTATTAATGCCAGCCATTTCTTTTTCATCGACTTCCCCCTCAACCGGTTACCCTTATTTCAAACTATGCCAGGGGAGGACAAGTTATGAAGAATTTTCAGATTCATGTTACGATATGAACAACATCGATTTTGAAAAGAAATGTGGAAGTAATCATCAGTGCGGGCAAATTAGACGGCCTGTAGAGGCAGTCTTTTTAGGCATTCAGGGAAATTTAGCGACATCATGAGAAGCATTTTTCATATGCTCCATGCCGTTTTCGATGAGATGACCCTGCCTTCCTCTGAAAAATGTTACGAAGGAACGCATTGAGCTTACGCTAGACAAAACCATTGAAAAAAGAAGTAAGAATGATCATCCCTTTGCTAAGAAGTTTATAGGATGACCCCACTGTTTGATTTGGTGGAGCAGGTCTGAATAAATTGCCTGTGTATTTCGTGTTTTCTATACATGTTTAAAAAATGAAAGGCGGTTATGCCATGATTGTTCGAGAGCGGGAAAAAGATTTTGTGATGATTGAGCAGCACCATCATGGAGATGTTTCCGGAAAACTTCTGCACTATTGGAAAGAAAGTCTTTGGAGGGGCGACAAACAGGAGTCAGTGTTCTATGCAGTCCACCAGCATGATTGTGGTTGGAAGTCGGCAGACAAAACGCCGATCTGGAATGATCAGCAGCAAGCGCCGTATACATTTATGGATTTTCCCATGCCGTTAAAGACGCTGATTTACAGATATGGAATCGATGAAATTGCCAGGGAAAATCTGTATGCCGCGCTTTTGTGCAGCAAGCATTACACTCACTTTATGGAGATGGAGAACTCGGAGGAAGCTCAGGATTTCGTAAAAAAAGAAGAGATACGACAAAGAAAATGGTTTAATTCCTTGCCGGACAGCGATCGGAATTTATTTCATTTTCATTTCGGACTTTTGAAGCTATTTGATAACCTGTCCCTGTTTTTATGCCTGAATGAACCAGGCAAAAATGAGCACCCTTTTTACAGGAATGGCATCCCCTTGTCCCCGGCTCTTCATGGTTTTCAACAGGAGAAGCTCGATCTCCATTGGATGGACGAAAACACCTTAGCCGTTGATGAATTTCCATTTGAGCAGGCATTTACGGTGAGTGTAGAGCAAAAAGTAGTGTCTAAATCAGATATCGCCCAAAAAGGATTAATAGAAAGCTACATGGCAGCCCCTATACAAGAAATTTATATTCAATGGATTCCCTTTGCGGAGTGAATGTCGGAGAATAGATGACTGCACTTAAAGCAGCCAATGGCCCTGCCCATAAGGAGTTGTCTTATTGAAGTGAACTGTCCAGGTATTTCCAGTCATATCAGATGGCCGCTTTTCAATGAAAAATTACACAAGAAAAACCGGCGTGCAATTGCACACCGGCTATCAGCCTCGTGATTTATTTTTGTTCGACGGCTTCCACCGCTTTTTCAATAGCCTGTTTCAGGTCAGCTTTGATATCTTCAATAGACTCAAGCCCTACTGCCAATCTGATCAGTTCTTCGGTAACTCCCGTATCTTTGAGTTCTTCAGGACTGAGCTGCTGATGTGTTGTGGTTGCCGGATGAATAATCAGGGATTTTGCATCTCCAACGTTGGCCACGTGAGACCAGAGTTGAATACTGTCGATCACTTTTTTGCCGGCTTCTCTTCCGCCTTTGATTCCAAAGTTTACAATCGCACCAGGGCCTTTGGGAAAGTACTTTTGTGCAAGTTCATAGGAAGGATGGCTTTCAAGGCCGGGATAAGAGACCCACTCTACTGCATCATGATTTTGCAAGAAATCTGCAATGGCTTTTGCATTTTCAATATGTTTTTCAATACGAACGTGCAAAGTTTCCAGCCCTTGAATCAATAGGAACGCGTTGTCCGGACTTAGGCACGGACCAAAGTCACGAAGAAGCTGTACGCGAAGTTTTGTTGCAAAGGCTGCATTTGGCACATCAACACCGTAGCGGATGCCATGGTAACTGCGGTCCGGCTCAACGAAGTCAGGGAATTTGTCGTTGTTCCAGTCAAATCTGCCGGCATCCACCGCGATACCTCCAATGGCTGTTCCGTGTCCGCCGATCCATTTGGTCGCAGAATGAACGACAATATCCGCACCATGCTCGATCGGTTTGGAAATGTATGGACCAAACGTATTATCGACAATTAATGGAATGTTATTTTCGTGTGCGATCGCAGCGACCGCTTCTATATCCAACACATGGAGGCTCGGATTTCCGATCGTCTCTCCATAGATGGCTTTAGTTTTCGGTGTGATCGCTTTGCGGAAGTTCTCCGGATCTTTCGGATCAACAAATTTCACATTGATGCCATACTTCGGAAGTGATATGGAGAACAAATTGTATGTACCTCCATACAGGTCCGTCGCAGCAATGATTTCATCGCCTGCACGTGCAATATTTAAAATTGAAAAAGCAATGGCAGCCATTCCGGATGAAAGGGCCACAGCCGCTGTTCCACCCTCAAGTTCTGCTATTCTTTTTTCAAATACATCCACAGTCGGGTTCATAATACGTGTATAAATATTTCCGGATTCTTCCAGAGCAAATAATTTTCTGGCATGTTCTGTGTCCTTAAATACGTAAGAGGTTGTTCTGTACACCGGGACTGCACGTGCACCTGTTTCGTCAGGTTGTTGTCCCCCATGCAATAAAACCGTTTCTTGCTGATATTGTTTGTCTTGTGCCATTTTTTCTTCCTCCTCAAATTTGAATAAATCCATCGGAAAACCAGGTAATTCTTACAGCCGTTTATTGATCCTGCCATCTTGGAAGGGGAAAAACTAAAAGCCCTCTTCTGTATAAGAAGAGGGCCGCTATTTCGATTCCTCCCCTTATCTGCCAAGTCTTAAAGACTTGTAGGAATTAGCACCTTTTCAGAAACCTGAAGGTTGCCGGGCATCATAGGGCCTAATCCCTCCGCCGCTCTTGATAAGAGTGTTGCTTATTCATTTAGTTATCTGTGCTCTGTTGAGCTCTTGCCTATTACTATATACCAATGCTCCGGTGACTGTCAACAAAAATATAAAAATCGGTTCTATTCCATATCCGCTACCATTCCCTGAATGGTTTCCTCATCCATCGGGCCAATAATTTTCGTGTGGATCACTCCATTGGCATCAATCATGTAAGTAGTGGGAATCGTAAAAGCCTGATAAGTATCCCCAATTTCTCCATTCTTATCCAGAGGAACAGGGAACGTCAGTCCAAATTCTGCAATAAAATTTTCTACCTTTTTCCTGACATCCCCGCCGCGTTCGGCGTTTGTCAGATTGACAGCCAAAATTTCCACATTTTCCTGCTCCGCTTTTGTTTCGTAATAGTTTTGCAAATGCGGCATTTCCGCCTTACATGGCGGACACCAGGAAGCCCAGAAATTTAAAATCACCTTTTTTCCTTTATAATCTGAAAGGGAAACTGTTTCTCCGTCCAGTGTTTCAAGTGTAAAATCGGGCGGCAGATCCCCCTCTTTTAACCCTTCACTCACCTGTTCCATCGTATCCGCTTGTGAGTAAAATTCCTCTTGCGCTGCTTTTGTATCAGCATTTTCACGGACATCCTGCACAATATTGACAGCCACAATCGCAACTAGAAGTACAAGTAGTGCCAAGCCAAATATTTTCTTGCTCATTGGTTTTTTTTCCTCCCTTTCCAGGCTGTTACGACCAGAAGCAGTGTGACAGCTGTGTATGTGATCACTGGTACGGATAGAAGGTCGCCTTTCAAAGAATACATGAAAGCTTGAAAAGCAGTAAACAGTACAAGAATTTGATAACTCTCGGCCACGTTCCCTGATTTTTTCCTTATCCATACAATTGCCAGGAGATTTCCGATCAGTTGAATCCCTGGAAGCAATATATGCTCTTGATTGAATAAATAGAAGACAAGCTCATATACGGTAATCAAGACTATCCATCCCTCTGCATGAAAAGCCCTGTATTTATTTGTTTTTAGCAAGTAGATGAGTGCAGCAGCAGTCCCTAACACAAACCCCTTCAAACCGCCATCAAAATAAACAACAGACAGCGGCTGCCGCTTAACCAACTCCCATTGGAAAAGAATGACGCTGAGCTTCCAGATGAGTATGAAGATAAAAAAAGCATTGCTGTACCGCTCAGCAGTTTCTTTTGTAAAATACCACCTTATATGCGCATAAGTAAGAATAAAGGCTGCCACAACAGCCACCCATGAAGCAGGAAAGGATAGAGATCCGATCGTATACCAATTCAATTTGATTACCACTTTCTGATATTTATAAAATAGGAGAGAGCAAGCGTGAGATAGATTCTTTAAAACGAATGATTTTGGGCCTGACTAAATATTCTCCGTATGTCAGTTCTCTCGATAAGGACACGTCTTTCTTAAATATCTCCACCAGTTCTTCTACAAGAATCTGGTCATATAAGAACGCATTAATTTCAAAGTTCAGGCGAAAACTCCGGACATCAATGTTAGCTGTTCCAACACTGGCAATTTTCCCGTCGGCAACCATTGTTTTTGCATGAATAAAGCCATTTTCATATATATAAATTTTCGCACCGATTTTCAGCAAATCCCCAATATTGGAATAGGTTGCCCAGTAAACAAAGGGGTGGTCCGGTTTATTTGGTATCATCAAGCGGACTTCTACACCCGATAATACAGCAATCTTCAACGCGTCGAGTACACTGGCATCAGGGATAAAATACGGCGTTTGAATCAAAATATACTTTTTCGCTGAATTGATTAATTTAATATACCCATATTTAATCTGCTCCCATTCGGAATCCGGCCCGCTTGAAACAATTTGAACATCTGTATCACCTATGGGCGGAACTTCAGGAAACAGCCGGTTTTCGTAACTGATTTTACTGCTGGAAGCTTGATTCCAATCAAGAATAAACCGGGTCTGCATGGCAAATACTGCTTTCCCGGATATTTTGAGATGGGTATCCCGCCAATATCCAAATTTTTGATTCAACCCCAGATATTCATCTCCAATGTTGAAACCTCCGATATATCCAACTTTCCCGTCAATGATGACCAGTTTTCTATGGTTCCGGTAATTCACCTGTAAATTCAGCTTTGGGAGGATGGCAGGAAAAAACGCACTGACTTTTCCTCCTGCTTCAATTAATGGGCGAAAAAATTTTCTGGGCAGCCGCCTCGAGCCCATGGCATCATACAGTACACGCACCTCAACACCTTGCCGGGCTTTTTCAGTAAGGACACTCAATAAATCTCTCCCTAAATTATCATTGCGGATAATATAATACAGGAGATGAATGTGATCTTTTGCATCGCTTATATCAGTAATGAGTGAATGGAATTTTTCCTTCCCATCTGTAAATACATCCACATGATTGTCTTGCGTCAACACCGCGCTGTCATTGACAAGAAGCATGTAAATTAAATCTTTATACTGGGCGGTCTTATTGTCATGAAAGGGGAAATCCCCGCTTCGAAGCAGATTGATCTGGGTTTCGGTAATATCAATGAGCCCAATTTTCTTTTCATCTTTCCATTCAAAAATTTTTTTCCTGCTCAAGTTTTGTCCAAAGATCAGGTAGAGGAGGAATCCCACCACCGGAACAAAAAATAAGACCAGCAGCCATGCCCAAGTAGCACTGGCATCTCTTCTCTCTAAAAAAACCACGAAGCCGGCCAGCACAATATTTAATAACATGATCATACTAACTAATGCAGTTGATATTGCAGTAATTGTCATTGTCTCAACCTCGCAGCTCAATTCACTCGAAAGACAAAAGCTTTCATTTATTTTACCATATTACGTGATCTGAATATATTAAGCCGTATCAGGCAGAGGGGTGAATAGAAATGATATCCCTGCCCGCCTTCTCTAATCCATCCTATTTCATCCATGGCCTGATTATACGCCAGCTATTCAGGCAAATATGATGGAAGGCAAGATCTCTAATGACGACTGTGTAACATCCTCAGTGCGATGGATGTTTATTCTCCGGATCAATCAGGTATGGAAAACTACAAGATGTGAATTCAATATTCGGAAAGGATGATCGGCATGAATCAGGAAATTCACAACGTCATGAGACTGGAGATGAACGAGGCAACGAAAATAGAGGTGGAGGGAGAAAAAGCCGGGGCATATAAAGACAGGAGCGGCAATATACATTATGTTGATCTGACATGTACCCACGAAGGCTGCGAAGTAGATTGGAACGAAGAAACACATACGTGGGACTGTCCATGTCACGGCTCCAGATTTAAGGGAGACGGAAGTGTCATAAAAGGACCGGCGGATGAAGATTTAAAAAAGAAAATCTGATGGTTATTGAAAAAAACGCTCCTGTGTATGCACTTTCAGCTGAGCGCAAAAGAGCTTGAGCTGAAGGCAGATCATACGAAGTGAGAGAAAAGAATTTCCTCCAGTGACTTGGTGCTGTATATAGTAGAAGGAGTTTTCGAGGCATGCTCGCATACTTGGACTTGAGGACGGCTCGGTAAATTAAACTCAAGGCCACCTCGAGTGACCGTTTTTTGTAAAAACTTAGGAAACGGGCACTCGAGAATTCCTCCAATGACCGCTATTTGTAAAAACAAAAACCCGGGAACTCCTCCAGTGACCACTTTTGGCAAATACATAGAAACAGAGCACTCGAGAATTCCTCCACCGGCCGTTTTTGGCATAACATATAAAACGGGTACTTGAGTATTTCTCCAGTGATCATTTATAAAAATGACAAATTAGTATCGAGAAATGCCTCTACATTCATCCACGTAGTTACCATACGGGGAAAACAGTTATTCTTACAATAAGAAAGAATACAAGAAAAAGAGGGCCCCACATCAGGCAGCCCCCTTTCCTCATCCAATACATATTATCTGATATATGGAGCCGGGTTTACACGAACTCCATTTTTCCAAATTTCAAAGTGAAGGTGAGTTCCGTCACCTGTTCTGGAATAAACGTCACCTGTATTACCCATTCCACCAATGACTTGGCCTTTGGATACTTTTGAACCAACTGATACAGAGCGTGAATTCAAATGACCGTACAATGTTTTATACCCATTTCCGTGGTTAATGACAATGACATTTCCGTATCCGCCCCAGTTTCCTGGTGAACCATATGTAGAAACTTCTACTCTTCCGCTTGCAGCGGCTACGATTGGCGTTCCTTTTCCTGCTGCAATATCCAATCCTCTATGCGTAGTTCCCCAACGAGGTCCATAGCCTGAAGTGATGACCCCGGCTGCCGGACGGGTAAACATACCGGAAGAAACCGCTGGTTTCTTTCCTACAGGAGCAGAAGACTTCTTGGCAGATGCTGAAGCTTTACTGGATCCTGCTGAATAAGATGTGGTTGATTTCGGTGAAGAAGATTTTTGAACAGCGTTCGTGCTTTGTGCACTTTGAACACGTGCTGCTGCTTTAGCAGCTGCTGCCTTTCTGGCTTCTTCCGCTTTTCGGGCTTCTTCGGCAATGCGTGCTTCCTCAGAGCTGATGGCGCCTGCAAGCTCAGCATGCTTGGCATTCAGCTTACTGATTTCAGACTCCAGAGAGTTCTTTTCATCGGCAATGCTGGATTTTTCGGATTCAACATTTTTCATGGCAGCATCTTTTTCGGCCTTTTGTGAATCAAGGTCCGCTTTTAAAGATACGAGTTCTTTTTTCATATCTTCAAGGCTGGCAAGATTCTTTTCTACTTGAGCTTGTTTTTCCTCCAGCTGATCTTTATCGTTCTGCTGTTCTTCCATAATTTCTCTGTCTGCACTCACAATGGTAGTGACGGCTGACACGCGGTCGATAAAGTCTGAGAAACTTTCAGCCCCCAGCAATACATCCATGTAGTCAACGGAACCTCCGTTTTGCTGAATGCTTCTTGCTCTCTCTTTAAGAAGTTCGCTTCTTTTTTCAATTTTTTCTTTCAATACTTCAATTTCTTTTTTCAATTTCTCAATTTCGGCTTTGGTTTTTGCTATTTCTTTTTCTTTTTCTTCAATTTTTGAATTGGTCGATTTAATTTGGCCGGTTAGTTCATTTACTTCTCCTTGAAGCTTGTTAAGCTGGCTTGTTAAAGAAGCCAGCTGGCTTTCTTTTTCAGCGATGGTGTTATTAATATTTGCTAGTTCAGTAGAAACTTGAGATTGCTGATTTTTTAAGTCTGAAAGTGTATTAGCGGATGCTCCCCCTGTAAAAGTGAAGGTGCCTCCAATAGCAATAACTCCTGCTAGCGCAGCCGATAGTAACGAACGTCTATTCACGAGTGGTTCCCCTTTCTCCCCATCAAAAAAATTTCTATTGTTTCATTTAATGTTAAATTGGGTAAAGTACCAATGATCTTATATTTTCAAAAAGCGTCTGACTGATATAAAGCTTCCCCAGGCACCGATGATGATTCCGATAAGCAATAACAATCCGATGATTTGATATACAAACGGCGAATATGCCAACGGCTGAATGACCTGATTGGGAATTCTCGATGCAAGAAAGTCATAAGCGTAATAATATCCGGAAGCTACAGCCGCTATCGGGATAATCGACCCGATTAAGCCAAGCCACATGCCTTCAAACAAGAAAGGCCAGCGTATAAACCAGTTGGTTGCGCCAACGAGCTTCATAATCTCTATTTCTTTTCGTCTTGCAAAAATGGTAATTTTAATCGTATTAGAGATTAAGAACATGGCTGTAAACAACAGCCCGATAATCAGAACCAGTCCGATGTTCCGGCCGGTCTTCAGCGTATCAAATAATTTTTCAACTTTTTTCTCGCCGTAAACGGCGGAATCTACAAAGTCTAACAAACTAATTTTCTTTGCAATAGACGGTGTGTCCGTCGGCTGTTTGGCTTTTACCACAAAAACATCATGCAATGGATTTTCCTGTTCGTATAACTCCCAGTCATTACCCATTGTCTGAACCAAATGTTCGAGTTCCTGTTCCTTGGATGAAAAAGTAACAGATTCCACTTGATTGATTTCTTCGATTTGTTCCTTTAATAGATCCTGGTCTTCTTTAGTTGCAGTCAAATCAATGTGCACACGTATTTCGACATCATTCTCAATATCCGTCGCAAATTTATTCATATTCAGCATGATGACGAAAAACACACCGACCAAAAGCAATGTAACCGTGACGGCACTTGCAGAGGCAAAGGTCATCCATCCATTACGGCGCAGACTTTTGAAGCTCTCTCCCAGGTGGCGCCGAAACGTCCTAGCTTTCATACCCATATTCCCCCTGCTGTTCATCGCGGACAACCATCCCATTTTCCATCGCTATAACCCGATGTTTGATCGTGTTGACGATCTCGCGATTGTGTGTTGCCATAATGATCGTTGTCCCTTGCATATTGATCTCTTCGAGCAAATTCATGATTTCCCAAGATGTTTCGGGATCCAAGTTTCCTGTAGGCTCGTCCGCAATGACAACTTTCGGCTTATTGACAATCGATCTGGCAATGGAGACGCGCTGCTGCTCACCGCCGGACAACTCCGAAGGGAGCATACGGACTTTATGTTTCAACCCTACCAAAGCCAAAACTTCCATCACCCTTTTTTTAATTTCGCTCGGATGCTGCTCTATAACTTCCAGTGCAAAAGCAACATTTTCAAAGACTGTCAGGGTTGGAAGAAGCTTGAAATCCTGAAACACAACTCCTACATTTCTTCTTAACATTGGAACTTCTTTGTTCTTAAGTTTTGATAAATCTACTCCATTTACGACAATCTTCCCTGATGTAGGCTTTTCTTCCCGGTACACCATTTTAATAAAAGTTGTTTTACCAGCACCGCTGGGACCAACTACATAAACAAACTCACCTTGATTAATGAGGATGTTTAAACCATTTGCAGCAATTACCCCGTTGGGATATTTCTTGCTGACATCCTTCATTTCAATCATATAAACCACCTTACTCTTATGAAGTTCAGCATTTCCTATGTAAAAATCCGTCCTGTGACCGGGTAAAATTTCCTCCTGACAAGCAGGTGGATAACTCCAAAAACCAGAACAATTCTATATGCCGTGGTTTTTGAAAAATCTCGTCAAATCCTATCGAAATTCAAACCCAGACTCATTATAACATTGGAACCTTATTATTTAAGTTACATTTATATTTCAAAATGACATGTTACAGTAACATTCGACATATTTAAACAGAAACAAGGAGTAACAAAACATCCATCCATCCCCTAAACAGACGTATAATTTAGTGTAATTTGCCAAAAGGACATAGATAATGGAGTATTTGCAAGGGTGGGTATTAAGTCATGGTTAAGGTAACAAAAAAAGACAAGCTTGTTTCAGCTTGTCAGGCTGTCGAGAAACCCTCGACAGCCTTTTTAATTATTTATAATATTTGTTCTTTCACCGTTTTAATTTGTTAAAATAAAAATAACAAAATATGGCGGTGATAAAGTTGCTCCATACAAAATCA
>NZ_JBHUEO010000038.1:0-29184 GCF_042680885.1 Siminovitchia sediminis
AATCTTTTTCTTAAAAATAAAAACACAAAAATCTAGATACAAGTCGTCTAAATGTAAAATAAAAAAGCCTGTAGAGAAAAAAACAGCCTGTAGAGAAAAAAACATATACTTTCTCTACAAGCTGAATAGAGCTCCGGCTCTATTTTTTTTATTGGAGAGCCGGCTCTTATGGGAGTCTCCGCTATGTCCTCTTATATTAAATATTGATAAAATGGATAGCCTCCAGCCTGAAGGAACGATGGTATCGCTGGCCAAGGGGGATTCTTGCCCGCTTTTGCTGCCTTTAAAGAATAGTTTGCTGCTTTGAAAATTGAAGCTCAAAAAATGAATTTAACAAAAATCCTCTAATGATGATTTTTTATTTTCATCCAAGGAGAGAGCGGAGAAACCTGAATTTTTTCTTGAAAAAAATTAAAGGATGGCTGTAAACGACACATTCAAAACACAGAATAAATGTTCGCTTTTTACTTGGCATGCATGTTTAAAAAAGGTATAATAAAAATAGATTTTGCTATGAATGATCCATAGTTTGAAACTGTGAATTGAATATATTTGAGGAGGAAAATCTGTGAGTGATCGTCAAGCGGCATTAGATATGGCTTTAAAACAAATAGAAAAGCAATTTGGAAAAGGCTCCATTATGAAATTGGGTGAACAGACAGACCGGAAAATTTCAACGATCCCAAGCGGATCCCTGGCGCTGGATATAGCACTGGGTGTCGGCGGTTATCCACGAGGACGAGTGATTGAAATCTATGGTCCGGAAAGTTCAGGTAAGACGACGGTTGCCTTGCATGCCATTGCAGAAGCCCAAGCCCGGGGCGGTACAGCAGCCTTCATCGATGCAGAACACGCACTGGATCCGGTGTATGCCCAAAAACTTGGAGTGAATATTGATGAATTGCTTCTTTCCCAGCCTGATACAGGGGAACAGGCTTTAGAAATTGCGGAAGCACTTGTTCGAAGCGGTGCTATTGAAATTCTTGTGATTGACTCTGTGGCGGCTCTTGTACCAAAAGCGGAAATTGAAGGAGAAATGGGAGATTCCCACGTTGGTTTACAGGCCCGCCTCATGTCACAGGCGTTAAGAAAGCTTTCTGGTGCGATTAATAAGTCCAAAACGATTGCTATCTTTATCAACCAGATCAGGGAAAAAGTCGGCGTCATGTTCGGTAACCCTGAAACAACTCCCGGTGGCCGTGCGTTGAAATTCTATTCATCTGTCAGATTGGAAGTCCGCCGGGCCGAGCAATTAAAACAAGGGCAGGAAGTTGTCGGCAGCAAAACAAGAATCAAAATTGTCAAGAACAAAGTAGCCCCTCCATTTAGAACAGCAGAAGTAGATATCATGTACGGAGAAGGAATTTCACGTGAAGGTGAGATTATTGACATGGCTTCAGAGCTGGACATTGTTCAAAAAAGCGGATCCTGGTATTCATATAATGATGAAAGAGTAGGTCAAGGCCGTGAAAATGCCAAGCTCTTTTTGAAAGAAAATGAAGATATTCGCGATGAAATTATGCACAAAATCCGGGATTATTATGGATTGGACGATGCGAAGCCTGAACAAGGCGAAGGCGAGCAGGAAGAATTTACGCTTCTTGATCAATAAGGAAAGTGGCAGACAGCAAAGCTTCGGCTTTGCTGTTTTTTTTCAGTATACTTATCACCCGCATGCACCAAGTAAGGGGCATTTTAATAACGCCTGAGCAGACGGCAGGTGATTTGTTGTCCCTATGCTGCAGACTCCCAAACTCATCGATGAACAGGCGTTTGCTCTTTTGTTGCGAATAAAGGGTCAGAGCTTGACATTCAAGCCCTGCAGCTATAAAATTAAACTGTATATTTTACAATTTTTTCTCGTAAAATTAGAGCGTTGCTCTGCATATTGTAACATGTACCAACCGACAGTCAGAATTGATACAAGTTTATAGCAAGAGGGGGTGAAAACATGGATCTGACCATATTCATCATCTCCATTTTGCTTGCCCTTATCGTCGGTGTAGTTGTTGCCTATTTCATCTTTAAGTCAGTTGCTCAGGCTAAACTAACAGGTGCTCAAGGTTCAGCTGAAAAAATTTTGGAAGATGCCAAAAGAGAAGCAGAATCATTGAAAAAAGAGGCCTTGTTGGAAGCCAAGGATGAAAACCATAAACTCCGAATTGAAACTGAACGTGAACTTCGTGAAAGAAGAACTGAATTGCAAAAACAGGAAAACCGCTTAATGCAAAAGGAGGAAAACCTCGACAGAAAAGATGATACTCTGTCCAAGCGTGAAGATCAGCTTGAACGGAAAGAGGAATCTTTGAATGGAAGACAACAACATATTGAAGAGATGGAAAGCAAAGTGGATGAAATGATCCGCCAACAAAAAGCAGAACTGGAACGTATTTCCGGGTTGACACGCGAGGAAGCAAAATCACTTCTCTTATCCAGTGTTGAGAAAGAATTGGCGCATGATACCGCGTTAATGATAAAGGAAAGTGAGATACGAGCGAAGGAAGAAGCGGACAAGAGAGCAAAAAATATCCTTTCTCTCGCAATCCAACGCTGTGCTGCCGAGCATGTTGCCGAAACAACCGTTTCGGTTGTTAACCTGCCTAACGATGAAATGAAAGGACGGATTATCGGTCGTGAAGGAAGAAACATCCGGACCCTTGAAACATTGACAGGCATTGATCTCATCATTGACGACACACCAGAGGCTGTAATTTTGTCAGGCTTTGATCCAATCAGACGGGAAACCGCCCGAATTGCACTGGAAAAGCTAGTACAAGACGGACGCATCCACCCAGCCAGAATTGAAGAAATGGTAGAGAAAGCAAGGCGGGAAGTTGACGAGCATATTCGAGAAGTCGGTGAGCAGACCACCTTTGAAGTTGGAGTTCACGGACTCCACCCAGATTTAATAAAAATACTCGGCCGCTTGAAATACCGGACAAGCTACGGACAAAATGTTCTTAAACACTCTATAGAGGTAGCTCATCTATCCGGATTGCTGGCAGCTGAATTGGGTGAAGATGAAGCTCTGGCACGCCGTGCAGGACTCCTGCATGATATTGGGAAAGCGATCGACCATGAGGTTGAAGGCAGCCATGTCGAAATTGGAATCGAGCTGGCTACGAAGTATAAAGAACATCCAGTCGTCATTAACAGTATTGCCTCTCACCATGGCGATACGGAACCTACTTCTATCATCTCCGTACTTGTTGCAGCAGCGGATGCCTTGTCAGCAGCTAGACCGGGAGCTAGAAGTGAGACACTTGAAAGTTACATTAAACGGTTGGAAAAGCTGGAAGAGATTTCAGAATCCTATGATGGAGTCGAAAAATCATTTGCCATTCAGGCGGGTAGAGAAGTTCGAATCATTGTGAAGCCGGAGCAGATCAATGATTTGGAGGCACATCGGTTAGCCCGTGATATACGAAAACAAATAGAAGATGATCTTGAATATCCCGGACACATCAAGGTGACTGTAATTCGGGAAACAAGAGCTGTAGAATACGCAAAATAAAGCGGTGTGATTGATTCACATCGCTTTTCCTGTTTTTTGAGAATGATAAATATGGAGTATACAATTGATGTCAATGAATATGATACAATCATACAAGGATAAGTATAATGTAAAGAAGGGGCATGCATGGATATTTTATTTGTCGGCGATGTAGTCGGCTCTATGGGCAGAGAAATGATAAAAGAATATTTACCGAAGCTAAAAGCCTTTTATAAACCACATATTACCATTGTTAACGGTGAAAATAGCGCCGGTGGAAGAGGGATCACTGAATCCATTTATAAACAGCTTCTTGAAGCTGGGGCCAATGCGGTCACCCTTGGAAATCATTCATGGGATAATAAAGGAATTTTTGATTTTATTGACCAGGCTAAATATTTAACTAGGCCGGCCAATTTTCCTGACGCTCCCGGTACAGGAATGGTCTTTCTAAAAATAAATGACTTGGAAGCGGCAGTCATCAATTTACAGGGACGGACTTTTATGCCGCCGCTGGATTGTCCATTCAAGAAAGCTGAAGAACTGATTAAACTGGCAAAAGCAAGAACCAATATTATTTTTGTGGATTTTCACGCAGAGGCTACCAGTGAAAAGCAGGCCATGGGATGGTTTCTTGATGGCCAAGTGACAGCTGTTGTGGGTACACATACCCATGTACAAACCGCTGATGAAAGAATTCTACCCGGAGGTACAGCCTATCTGACAGATGTCGGCATGACAGGTCCATATGATGGAATTTTGGGAATGGAGAAAGATCCGGTATTATACCGTTTTCGAACTTCGATGCCCTCACGTTTTGAAGTACCTAAAACGGGAAGAAAGCAATTGAGTGCCTGCTATATGCAAGTAAGCAGAGAAACGGGCAAGGCCAAATCTATAGAACGGATTATGATTAACGACGATCGCCCATTCTTTAGAGATTAATATTGATTTCCGACGAGATAAGGACAAACCGGAATAGTTCCTCCCCTTCCCGAATATAGTAGAAGTGGAAAGGTCTACCGCGGTTGGCGCGGCTTAGATGCCATTGATATGGGGAAATGACAAGGAGGAACAGGAAATGGAGATATTAAAAGTTTCAGCAAAATCCAATCCAAATTCTGTAGCGGGCGCGTTGGCAGGGGTTCTTCGTGAAAGGGGAGGAGCCGAAATCCAAGCTATAGGGGCTGGGGCACTGAATCAGGCAGTAAAGGCTGTCGCTATTGCAAGAGGTTTTGTCGCCCCCGGAGGAGTAGATTTGATATGTATTCCTGCTTTTACAGACATTCAGATTGATGGGGAAGAAAGAACGGCAATCAAGCTGATTGTTGAACCAAGGTAGAAAAATTTTATACCCTGTTTCACCATACATTTTTATAGAGGTGAGCCTTTATAAAGCTGGATTCCATCGTGGAACCGGCTTTTTACTTTGTCAGGCTAAAAACAGTCCGATTACTTAGTACGGGGGCTGTCCCGGAAGCATATACATATAACAAAGAAAAAATGATGAAAGGGTGTGCCAATGTTTGAATTATATAATGTTGCAATCGTTCCTTTGATCATTGGAGTCGTCGAATTGATGAAAAGATATGGTCTGCCTGTGAAATATTCACCGCTGATGTCCGTAGCCCTGGGTCTTATTTTCAGTATCTATTTTATTCCTGTCAATCTGAAAGAAGGCATTATTATCGGGCTGATGTTTGGCTTGTCTGCTTCCGGACTATATAGCGGAGGAAAAAATATAATGACCAATCATCGTAAAAATGAACCAAAATAGAGCTGATCAATCGCTCTATTATTTTTTTGTTCTTTTTCTCTATTTCCTTTTATTGAAAATGAACCTTGGTCACCCGGTCTAATCGAACATTTATCAACAAATCTGTACGCCTGTTGTATTCAAAAAAAAAAGGGATTATACTAGTAGAATGTATGGAAACAAAACATGAATGTTTGAACACTATATAACCATCGTTATTTGATTTGTTATATATAGAAAGGGGATTTTTATGAACGAGAAACAGCGTTTGGAAAGTAAGCAAGTCCAACAAAGTACCTCCTCCGCAAAACAAGAGAAGGACTACAGCCAATATTTCCAAACTGTCTATATGCCGCCTTCCTTGAAAGACGCAAGAAGAAGAGGCCGGGAAGAAGTCAAATACCATAAAGATTTTGAGATTCCCGATGAGTTTTTGGGAATGGGTCAAGGAAGAAAGTTTTATATCCGTACGTATGGTTGCCAAATGAACGAACACGATACGGAAGTCATGGCCGGAATTTTCATGGAGCTTGGCTACGAACATACAGATTCGGTTGAGGATGCGGATGTCATCCTGTTAAACACCTGTGCGATCCGTGAAAACGCGGAAAATAAGGTCTTCGGAGAACTCGGTCATTTAAAGCCCCTCAAATTGGAAAAGCCTGACCTGTTAATCGGAGTGTGCGGCTGTATGTCCCAAGAGGAGTCGGTCGTCAATCGGATATTGGAAAAGCATCAATTTGTAGACATGATATTTGGCACACACAACATCCACCGTCTTCCAAACATTCTAAATGAAGCCTATCTGTCCAAAGAAATGGTGGTTGAAGTATGGTCAAAAGAAGGGGACATCATTGAGAACCTTCCGAAGGTCCGTATGGGTAAGATCAAAGCTTGGGTCAATATTATGTACGGCTGTGACAAGTTCTGTACGTACTGTATCGTTCCTTATACCCGCGGAAAAGAAAGAAGCAGACGTCCCGAAGACATTATTCAGGAAGTCCGTCACTTGGCTGCCCAAGGCTATAAAGAGATTACTCTCCTCGGCCAGAACGTCAATGCATACGGAAAGGATTTTGACGATATCGAATATGGGCTCGGCGATTTAATGGACGAGTTAAGAAAGATTGATATTCCGAGAATCCGGTTTACAACGAGCCATCCGCGGGATTTTGATGACAGGCTCATTGAAGTGTTGGCGAAAAAAGGCAATATGATGGAACATATTCATTTACCGGTCCAATCCGGTTCCAGTGATATATTAAAAATTATGGGGCGCGTCTATAATCGTGAGCAGTATTTGGAGCTTGTCAGAAAAATTAAGGCGGCCATCCCGGATGTTTCCTTGTCAACAGATATTATTGTTGGATTCCCCAACGAAACGGATGAGCAATTTGAAGAGACCTTAAGTTTGTACAAAGAAGTGGGATTTGAAACAGCCTATACATTCATTTATTCGCCGCGCGAAGGGACACCTGCCGCGAAAATGAAGGATAATGTATCAATGGAAGTGAAAAAAGAAAGGCTGCAGCGTCTCAATAAGCTTGTGAATGAGCTTTCTGCCGAAGCAATGAAAAAATATGAAGGCCAAATTGTTGAGGTGCTTGTCGAAGGCGAAAGCAAGACAAATCCAGATGTGCTTGCAGGTTATACACGTAAAAACAAATTGGTTAACTTCAAAGGACCGAAATCGGCCATTGGAAAACTGGTGAATGTTAAAATTACAGAAGCAAAAACATGGACGCTCGACGGAGTTATGGTTGAAGAGCGGGAAGCAGCTGAGGTGAACTAAGATGGCAAAGTACACAAAAGATGATATTGTAAAACGTGCCCACGAATTGGCAAAAATGATTGCCGAAACTGAAGAAGTGGACTTTTTCAAACGTGCTGAAGCACAAATTAACGAAAATCAGAAAGTTAGAGAAATGATTGCAAGCATCAAAAGTCTTCAAAAACAAGCGGTGAACTTCCAGCATTACGGAAAAGATCGGGCACTGAAGCTGGTGGAAGAAAAACTGGAAAAGCTTGAGCAGGAACTGGATGAAATTCCAATTGTTCAAGAATTTAAGCAGTCCCAAACGGATGTCAACGACTTACTCCAGATGGTGGCAACTGCTATTTCCAACAAGGTTACTGATGAAATTATCACCTCCACTGGAGGAGATTTGTTAACCGGGGAAACAGGAGCCAAATTGAAAAATAGCACTTCCGGCTGTTCATAGGATAAAGTACAATCGCCAGTCTAATGAAGATTAAATAGTATTGCCCCAATACTTGAAACAAAGCCAATTCCCGAGGAGACAGTTTTTTTGTCTGCAGGGAATTGGCTTCATTATTATCCGCGTTAAGCGCGCTTTACCTTGAAATCGATGTGTGGATAGTGTTTTTTGTTTGTGTGGATGTTAATCCCTTCACTTTTTATCACAGATAAAGGAAGGTACGAAAAATGATGCTTATCGGCATTAAGCTGGACATGTGCCGGGTCAGGCGTAAAAACGCCCTCAAAAGAGAACTTATTGCCAGCACCGATGGAACTTTTATTCTACATGGGAGGACGCAAAGCGTCTCAGAACAGCACCATCCTATGGCTTCGGCATGCCCTTAGTTCCCCTTGTTCTTCGTCGGATATACCGCTTTTAGGTTTCTTTGACCTGCAGCTTTTCCTGCAGTCGTGCTATTTTGTACGGTGTAGCAGCTTGGGGGTCGGTAAGATAATTAAGTTTACTGACTGGTCTATGGGAAACATTCCTCTGTCCGTTTGGGCGGAGGTTTTTTATTGTCGGGAGGATGGCTTTATTCTTATAGCTGAAATAAGACAAACACCAATCTTAAATGCACCCATATTTTATACAAAGCTAGGAAATATCTCTATTTCCTGCTTGAGCATGTCTGGTTAACTGCCTAAATATAGGCGGGGGTGGGCTGATAAATTAAGCACAGGAGTCCAGGCCAATGCATACGATGAAGTGAAAATGAATGAGGAGGTTTCGCTCGAATGGCAGAATATAAAGAAATTATAACAAAAGCGGTCGTTGCGAAAGGACGCAAAATGACACTGTCCAATCATACGATCAACCCGCCACATTATCCTTCGAGCATACTGGGCTGTTGGATTATCAACCATAAATACGAAGCGCGGAAAGTAGACAATAACGTCGAAGTCTGCGGCTCTTTTGATATTAATGTTTGGTATTCCCATCATGATAATACGAAGACATCGGTGGTTACAGAGAAAGTGGATTATAAAGATATAGTCAAATTGAAATACCGTGATCCCAATTGTCTGGATGATAAAATGGTGACTGCTAGAGCTCTCCAACAGCCAAATTGTGTCGAAGCAGAGGTTTCAAAGAAAGGCAATAAAATTGTTGTGAAAGTGGAAAGGGAATTCCTCGTGGAAGTCATCGGTGAAACAAAAGTATGTGTTGCCATTTATCATGATAAATGTTCGTGCGATGATGACGAGTGGGAAGATGAATTGGATGACAAGGAATTTGAGGAAATTGATCCCGATTTTCTTATGGCCCTTGAAGAGGAATAAATGGCTGACCGGGAATGTTCCCGGTTTTTTATTTTAAGTCAAATAAATGTACGATGTTCTTTATACGCTCTGCTTAACCAGTCTCGCGCCTGGCCTGTAATCATTAAGCCGATTGGGGAGAGCATCAATAATTATGGTGTTCCGGCGAACGGTCTACTTGACTGGGTCCCGGCAGCTTATCGCTGCATAAGTCCGTTCGCGGAAGCTTTACATGATGGACCCGGTATCATTTGCTTCCCTGTCCGCCAGTGAACGGCCTCCCCGATATTTCTCATTTTTCCCGGCGCTGCACAAGGCCTTTGCAGTTTTGTTTCATTCGGATATAGAAAAGCAGGCGTTTTGAATGGTATGATATAATCAGGCTAAGCGTATGAATGGAAAGGAAACGGTACATATGGGGCAGTATACACCTATGATTCAACAATATTTAAAGATCAAGGCAGAGTATCAGGATGCCTTTTTATTTTTTCGTCTCGGAGATTTTTATGAGATGTTTTTTGAGGATGCGATCCAAGCTTCACAGGAGCTCGAAATTACGCTGACAAGCAGAGACGGCGGTACCGAAGAGAGAATCCCGATGTGCGGTGTTCCTTATCACTCCGCTTCGGGGTATATAGAGACCCTGATTCAAAAAGGGTATAAAGTGGCTATTTGCGAACAAACGGAAGATCCAAAACAGGCAAAAGGTGTTGTCAGGCGTGAAGTGGTCCAGCTGATTACGCCTGGAACGGTCATGGAAGGAAAAGGAATTTCTTCAAAGGAAAATAATTATATTGCGGCTGTCTCCAATGCCGAGGGGCAATCTTTCGGTTTAGCCTATACGGATCTATCCACAGGCGAGAACCGGGTGACGAACATCAAAGGCTCATCTGACCTGTTGTTGGATGAATTGGCTTCCATTGGAGCCAAAGAAGTCATCGCCGATCCGGACGAAGATAAGGAACTGATCAGGCAAATTCAAAACAGATGCCAAGCAGTGATTTCCTTTGAAGAAGAATTTCATACCAAAGAAGAATTTCTCCCGGTCATTCAGGATTTACATATAAAAGAGCATCAAGATTCGGCCCAAAGACTGCTTCATTATTTAAAAAAGACGCAAAAACGCAGTCTGGATCATTTGCAGCCATTTGTTATCTACGAAACTCATCAGCATATGAAAATAGATTTTTATTCCAAAAGAAATTTAGAAATCACAGAGCCCATCCGTGGTACAGATAAAAAAGGTACACTCGTTTGGCTTTTGGATGAAACAGCTACAGCGATGGGAGGACGTCTTCTGAGGCAATGGATTGACAAGCCCCTTGTCAGCAAAACAGAGATTGAAAAACGTTATTTGTTAGTAGAATTATTCATTGAACACTATTTTGAACGTCTTGACCTGCAGGAACTATTGAAAAGTGTATATGATTTAGAACGGTTGGCCGGAAGGGTGGCATTTGGGAATGCCAATGCGCGAGACTTGATTCAATTAAAAAAATCGTTATTACAAATTCCTTCCATTCGAAGCTTAATAAAAGGAATGGAACATGACGAAACTGACAGGCTGGCAAAAAAACTGGATCCTTGTGAGGACCTGGCAGAATTGCTGGAACGTGCCGTTGCCGAGCACCCTCCGATTTCTGTGAAAGAAGGAGGCATTATTAAAGACGGTTATCATGTGGAGTTGGATGAACTTCGGGATGCTAGCAGAAACGGGAAAAGCTGGATTGCAGCGCTTGAAAAGGAAGAACGTGAAAAAACTGGAATTAAATCGCTGAAAGTCGGATATAACCGTGTGTTTGGCTATTATATTGAAGTTACCAGGGCGAATGTTAAAAACTTGGAAGAAGGCCGGTATGAAAGAAAGCAGACATTGGCCAATGCCGAACGTTTTATTACTCCTGAATTAAAAGAGAAAGAAGCCTTGATATTGCAGGCGGATGAAAGATCCATAGAATTAGAGTATGAACTCTTCCTTGATTTGCGGGATCGGGTGAAAGCTTTCATTCCCAGACTGCAGCAAACCGCGAAAATCATCAGTGAGATTGACATATATCAAAGCTTTGCAACGGTCAGTGAGGAAAGACATTATGTGAAACCGCATCTTCATTTCACCCGTGAATTGGTTGTAGAAAATGGCAGACATCCTGTTGTAGAAAAAGTGATGGGTTCCCAAGAATATGTTCCAAATGATTGCAGAATGGATGAGGATAAAGAAATACTGCTAATTACCGGTCCAAACATGTCAGGAAAAAGTACTTATATGAGACAGGTAGCACTGACGGCGATTATGGCTCAAATCGGTTGCTTTGTACCGGCATCACAAGCCAAACTCCCTATTTTTGATCAAATTTTTACGAGAATTGGAGCAGCAGATGATTTAATTTCCGGGCAAAGTACATTTATGGTTGAAATGCTTGAGGCTAAAAATGCCATTACGAATGCTACTGAAAACAGTTTAATCCTGTTTGATGAAATTGGCCGCGGGACTTCAACCTATGACGGCATGGCTCTGGCACAAGCCATCATTGAATATATTCATGATGAAATAGGTGCCAAAACTTTATTTTCGACACATTATCATGAACTGACAGAATTGGAACAAAAGCTGGCACATGTAAGCAATGTCCATGTCAGCGCGGTTGAACAGCAAGGCAAGCTGGTTTTTTTGCATAAAGTAAAAAAGGGTCCCGCCGATAAAAGCTACGGAATTCATGTAGCAGAACTGGCAGAACTGCCGCACAAACTGATTCGGAGAGCTGAGGAAATATTAACTGAACTGGAAAAAAATGAAAGGGCCTATCAGCCAAGTGCCACACCAGAAAAAGCATTGGAAGCAGGGGAGTCTCCATCTAATGAAGTGCAGGAGCAGCTGACCTTTTTTCCGGCTCCGAAGGAATCGGCAATGGACAAGCAGGGGAAGAAAGTTCTAAAAGAGATAGAAAACTTAAATCTATTGGAGATGACTCCTTTAGAGGCTATGAATGTATTATTCTCCCTTCAAAAAAAGGTTAAAAAATAAAGACGGAGGAGGAACAGGAAAAATGCGTGAAATTATAGAGCTGGACGACGTTCTGTCCAATAAAATAGCTGCAGGTGAAGTTGTAGAACGCCCTGCCTCCGTTGTAAAAGAATTGGTAGAAAACGCAATAGATGCCGGCAGCACGATAATTGAAATCCATATAAAAGAAGCGGGTCTTGAAGAGATCCGTGTCATTGATAACGGAGCAGGGATCAGTGAAGAAGATGTAAAGGCTGCCTTTCAAAGACATGCAACCAGTAAAATCAAGGATGAACATGATCTATTCAGAATCCGTACGCTTGGTTTCCGTGGGGAAGCATTGCCAAGTATCGCTTCTGTATCAAGATTAACCATGGTTACGGCAAAAGAAGGAAAAGACGGAACAAAGGCCGTATTGGAAGGCGGGAAATTGATCTCCCAGGAAAAAGCACCTTCCCGCAAAGGGACAGACATAACTGTTTCAGATTTATTTTACAATACACCAGCCCGCTTGAAGTATGTCAAAACGCTTCATACTGAAATGGGACATATCACGGACACTGTCAATCGCCTGGCGCTTGCTCATCCGGATATAGCTCTAAGGCTGCGCCACGATGGGCGAGTATTGCTCCATACAAACGGAAACGGAGATATTCGCCAAGTATTGGCAGCCATTTATGGAAAAAATACAGCAAGAGATATGATCCGCATTCAAGCAGAATCATTGGACTTTTCCATATCGGGCTATATCAGCCGGCCGGAAATCACAAGAGCATCACGGAGTTATTTGTCCACAATGGTCAATGGAAGGTTTATTAAAAATTACTCCCTTGTCAAAGCAATTTTAGAAGGATACCATACACTGCTGCCCATAGGAAGGTTTCCGATTGCGTTACTGACTGTAGAGATGGACCCAATCCTGGTGGATGTAAATGTCCATCCGGCAAAACTGGAAGTCCGCCTAAGTAAAGAACAGGAACTTAAAGAATTTGTTTCAGATACAATTAAGCAGGCATTTAAGACAAAGCAGCTGATTCCTTCAGGATCAGCACCCAAACCGCAATTCCATCCAAAAAGCATCCAGCCTGAATTCCGGCTCGAACCTGCGGAAAGGCAAGAAAAGCCGAAGCGGAAGCCGTCTGTAACTCACGGTTTTAAAAAGGAAACATTACTCTCGGCCAATGAGATGAAAAAACTGTATGAACCTGAAGAATATGAACCGGCGGATTCCCATGTGTCTTTTACCTATGAATCGGATGGCCCTGCCATTGAAATGAATAAAGAAGTCCCGGAAACACAAACTGTTGTTCCGGCAGGTAAAACCGCAACCGGACATGATACAAAAGGGCAGGAAGACCGTTTTCCTCCTTTGTCCCCCATCGGTCAAATGCATGGAACCTATATTTTTGCACAAAATGAACAGGGGCTTTATATGATTGATCAGCATGCCGCTCAGGAACGGATTAAATATGAATATTTCCGAGACAAGGTGGGCCGGGTCTCCCAGGATTTACAGCCGCTTCTGGTTCCGTTCACGCTGGAATATTCAGTGGATGAATGTATGAAAATTAAAGAATATATGGAAGAACTGCAGGCTGTCGGTGTGTTCCTGGAAGAGTTCGGATTGAATAGTTTTGTAGTTAGAATGCATCCTGTCTGGTTTCCGAAAGACCAGGAAAAACAGATGATCGAAGAAATGATTGAACAATTGCTGTCCATGAATAAAATAGACATGAAGAAACTGAGAGAAGAGGCTGCGATTATGATGAGCTGCAAAGCAGCCATAAAAGCAAACCGCTATTTGCGTGACGATGAAATACAGGCTTTGCTTGATGAATTACGTCAAACGGAAGATCCTTTTACCTGTCCGCATGGCCGGCCGGTGATCGTACATTTTTCTGTTCAGGATATTGAAAAGATGTTTAAGAGGATCATGTAACCAAATTTGTCATAAACTTATTACATAATCCGTGATAAATTTAGGCAAAACGGTATAATGGAGCTAGTGTATACAAGGGGTGATTGATCGTTGATGATGTATATGATTATCGTATCGATTATTGTGTGTATTGCCGCACTTGTCGGCACAATTCTAGTCGGAAGAGATGTTTCAAGACAGTTGAAACAATATGAAGAGGAAGGCGATACGCTAGAAAATGAATTGGCACGGTCTCATGCATACGAAAAAACGTCTTTGAAATATAATGTTAAGAGATTATCTTGGATTTATGCGGTGGTCCTATTGGTAGTTTTTATTGTTTGTGTAGGAATTATATATTATGGAGTGAACCAATAAACAAGTGTCCATAAGGATGCTTGTTTTATTTTTTATGTAACTGCTATAATATTTGGACTAGCAGAGCTAATCTCACATTCACTGCATATAATGAACGCAGCAGGCACAAACCGAAGGGAAAGGGGACTGGCAGGTGGAAACATACATATTGGCAATTGATCACGGAACAACGAGCACGAGAGCGATTCTCTTTAATAAACTAGGCGAAGTGGTCAATATATCTCAAAGGGAATTTACGCAATATTTTCCTCATGCAGGATGGGTAGAGCATGATGCCAATGAAATCTGGGGTTCTGTTTTGTCCGTGATTGCAACTTGCTTAACGGAGGCGAGGGTAATGGCTTCTCAGATTGCCGGTATAGGGATAGCCAATCAAAGGGAAACCACGGTTATATGGGATAAAAAAACGGGCGAGCCCATCTACCGTGCAATCGTGTGGCAATCCAGACAAACTGAGTCTATATGCCAGGCATTGAAAGACCAAGGTTTTGAAGGGACATTCAGAAGTAAAACAGGCTTACTTATTGACCCGTACTTTTCCGGGACAAAAGTCAAATGGATCCTTGACCATATAGAGGGTGCAAGGGAGAAGGCGAAGAACGGCCGGCTCCTTTTTGGTACAATGGACTCCTGGATTATCTGGAAATTGACTGGTGGACAGGCACATGTTACAGATTATACAAATGCCTCCAGGACATTGATGTTTAATATCCATACACTTGAATGGGATGAGGATTTATTGGATATACTGGATGTTCCTCCATCTATGCTGCCGAAGGTCCGGCCATCTTCCGAAATTTACGGCAAAACCATTCCTCAACATTTTTTTCAACAGGAAGTACCGATTGCTGGAGCTGCCGGGGATCAGCAGGCTGCCTTGTTCGGGCAGGCATGCTTTGAAACAGGAATGGCGAAAAACACATATGGTACCGGCTGCTTTATGCTGATGAACACGGGTGAGAAGCCTGTTAAATCGGAAAATGGCCTCCTGACAACCATTGCATGGGGAATGGACGGCAAAGTGGAATATGCCCTTGAAGGCAGCATTTTCGTCGCAGGATCGGCCATTCAATGGCTGAGAGACGGATTAAAAATGATAGAAGACTCCCCATCCAGCGAACATTACGCTTTAAAAGTCGAGTCAACCAATGGCGTGTATGTCGTACCTGCCTTTGTCGGATTAGGAACTCCCTATTGGGACAGTGAAGTAAGAGGAGCTGTATTTGGTTTGACAAGAGGTACCACAAAAGAGCATTTTATCCGTGCAACACTGGAGTCTTTAGCCTACCAGACAAAAGATGTCTTAACCGCAATGGAAGCTGATTCAGGCATCACATTAAAAAAACTCCGAGTGGATGGCGGAGCAGTCAAAAATAATTTTTTGATGCAATTTCAAAGCGATCTACTCGGGGTTGGTGTGGAACGTGCCGAAATCAATGAAACTACCGCTTTGGGTGCAGCCTATCTGGCTGGACTGGCAGTCGGTTATTGGAAAGATAAAAATGAAATCGGACAAAGATGGTCTTTGGACCGGGAATTCCTTCCGAATATGGCCGAGGAGCAATCCATATTATTGTACGAGGGCTGGAAAACAGCAGTAAAGGCTGCCATAGCTTTTAAACCATCATAAGGGCATTGTTTATAAAAAGTAGGTGAAGACAACCATGATATTTTCATCTGTATCCAGAGAACATATTTTGGGAGAAATGGCTTCCCGGACATATGATCTGTTGATTATCGGAGGCGGTATTACCGGTGCCGGCATTGCACTGGATGCAGCAGTCCGCGGTATCAGAACAGCCTTAATTGAAATGAATGACTTTGCTTCGGGCACTTCCGGCAGATCAACCAAACTGGTTCATGGCGGCCTTCGCTATTTACAAAATGGAGAAATAAAAGAAGTGGCAGAGCTGGGAAAAGAACGGGCCATTGTTTATCAAAACGGCCCGCATGTGACAACACCAATTTGGATGCTGCTTCCTATCCATAAAGGCGGTCCTTTTGGTAAATGGTCGACAAAGGCAGGATTAACGCTCTACGATATCCTGGCTCGGGTACAGAAAGAAGAAAGGAAAAAAATGCTCACTGCCCGTGAAGCCTTGGCAGAAGAGCCACTGCTTAAAGAGGACGGACTTTTGGGAGCCGGGAAATATGTGGAATACAGGACAGATGACGCGCGCCTTACCATTGAAGTGATGAAAACATCTGCGCAAAAAGGTGCGGATGTCATCAATTATGTGAAAATGGAGTCATTCATCTATAACCATGAGAATAAAATATCTGGAGTTCGAGCAAAAGATCAACTCAACAACCGTATCTTGGACATCAAAGCAAAAACAGTGATTAATGCCTCAGGCCCATGGGTTGACGATGTGCGTTCTATCGACAGAGCAATAGATCAAAACAAAAAACAGTTGAAACTGTCAAAGGGAATACATCTGGTTTTTGATCAACTGAAATTCCCTTTGCGGCATGCCGTTTACTTTGATGCCCCGGACGGGCGGCTGATTTTTGCTATTCCAAGGGATAACAAAACATATGTCGGAACAACAGATACATTTTACAATGGAGACCCTGCTATTCCAAAAGCAGGAGAAGAAGACCGGGGGTATTTGCTCTCGTGTATCCGTCATTTTTTCCCTGAAATAAAGTTGACAATGGAAGACATTGAGTCCAGTTGGGCAGGAGTCCGGCCGCTTATTTCTGAAGAAGGCAAATCCGCTTCAGAGATCTCTAGAAAAGATGAAATTTGGGAATCTGCATCCGGGTTAATAACAATTGCCGGGGGTAAGCTAACAGGTTATCGTAAAATGGCAGAAAGAGCCGTTAACATCGCAGTAAAAAGGCTAAAAGCGCTGGGCCATGGACCTTATGGCCCCGGCTCAACGAAAACCTGCACTTTATCAGGCGGTGATATGAATGATCTTGATCAGCTCATCACTCATTATGAGCAAAAGTCCGGCGCTTTTGGTTTGAGTCAGCAGGAAGGCCGTTATATCGCTTCCAAATATGGATCTAATGCCGGGGTTTTATTTAATTGGGCTTTAGAAGCAGGCTCTGCTTCAGATCGGCTTTTATATGCAGAAGTCATGTACGCATTGTATGATGAGATGGCTGTATCACCTTCTGATTTTTTTATCAGGAGGACGGGGGATCTTTATTTTAATATTCAAAGAGTCTATACGAGTAAGGACTTAGCTATAAAATGGATGGGGCAAGCCCTTGGCTGGTCTGAGGAAGAGAAACGTGCCTATGATGCTGAATTAATCAAATATGTGAATGAAGCAGCGGGAAAAGCATAACTGCCAGCCATTTTCAAATGATGTCTTCTTTTGTTACACTTAATAGAGCATGTAGAGAAAGCAGTGAAACGGTTGAATAACAAAAAGAAACTCATTGTCTTGGTCGGCCCCACAGCTGTTGGAAAAACAAAGGCAAGCATTAAAATAGCCAAGACTTTTAATTGCGAGATTATCAGTGGGGATTCGATGCAAATCTATAATGGAATGGACATAGGGACGGCGAAAATCCGACCGGATGAAATGGAAGGAATCCCCCATCATTTGCTTGACATCCGGGATCCGAGGGAATCTTTTTCTGTTGCAGAATTTCAGGAAGCTGTCAGAAAAAAGATCCATCAGATTACAGAGCGCGGTTCTATACCGCTGCTTGTAGGCGGAACAGGTTTATATGTTCAATCGGTACTGTATGATTATCAATTTACAGAAATGGATAACGACCCTGTCTACAGAAAGCAATTGGAAGAAAGAGCAGCTTTGGGAGAAGGTCCTAAATTATATAAGGAACTGCAGACGGTTGATCCCCGGAGTGCCCAAAGCATTCACCCCCATAATATTAAACGTGTTATCCGGGCTTTGGAGATTCATCATCTGACAGGAATGAAAAAAAGTGACAGGCCGACAGCCAAGCAAGATGATCTATTGTATGACGCCGCGGTGATCGGTTTAACCATGGAAAGGGAGAAATTGTATAAACGGATCAATAAACGGGTAGATTTGATGATGGAAGAAGGTCTGCTGCAGGAAGTCAAGTATTTTTATGAACAAGGGATACGCGATGTTCCGTCCGTCCAGGCAATCGGATACAAGGAATTATATTTGTATCTGGACGGCAGTCTGACACTTGAGCAAGCGGTGGAGCTTTTGAAAAAAAACACACGGCGATTTGCAAAACGTCAATTTACCTGGTTTCGAAATAAAATGGATGTAAAGTGGTTTGATATGACAAATGAAGGGGAACACTTGAATCAGATTGAACAAATTATTCATTTTATTGCAGGAAAGCTGCAAATAAAGGCGAATACATAACTAATAGAGAAAAAGAGGAGGCCATCAGATTGAAACAAGCCGTCAATATTCAAGATCAATTTTTAAACCAGTTGCGTAAAGAGGGGATCCCGGTAACTGTTTTCCTCCTGAACGGATTTCAACTGCGCGGGCAGGTAAAAGGATTCGACAATTTCACGGTATTATTTGAAACGGAGGGAAAACAGCAGCTTGTATTCAAACATGCAATCTCAACGTTTTCTCCGCAAAGAAATATTCAAATCTCATATGAAGAACAGTAAAATAACAAATAGCGTCCACACAGAGTGGCCGCTATTTTTCATCAAAAATGGATTAAATATACGCTTTTCTCTGTCAGGCCCCGTCGGACAGCTGGTACTCTTGGATAAGTTCCATGGCCAAGGAAAACTCTAAGAGTATACATTTGCCCGATCACATCAAAGATGCAGGCGTTTTAATCTCCCTTTGCCCACCAATGATTGGCAGGGGGCTGCGCATTGGTTTGAAAAGAACCAACTACACTGTCAGTAAAAACGGCCGCGGTGAGAGAGGCGCTTCCGCTTTTTGCGCATACCCAAAAAGTAAATTAATATAATATTTTAAGGCGGTTGAGGCACACAAATAAATATCTGGGCGTATACTGTTTCTGAATAAGGGGTGAGAAGCTGTGGATGAACCAATCAAGATGAAAAATAATGGCCAGATCAGTATTATGCTCAATATGCAGAAGCGCGAAAACGCTAAAAAACTGCTTAATAAAGTGCCTTCTCCGAAATCCTTGTCGAACCAGCATGCCATTTTAAGGGAAATTGAAGAAGAAATGAGCGCTCTTGTCGGTTTACATGAGGTAAAGGAGACGCTGAAAGAGGTATATGCGTGGATTTATATCAATCAAAAGCGTGAGGCTGCCGGACTGAAGACGAGCCCACAGGCTTTGCATATGATGTTTAAAGGAAATCCGGGTACGGGCAAAACAACCGTGGCCCGTCTGATCGGAAAGCTTTTTCAAAAAATGGGTGTCTTGCCAAAAGGGCACCTGATTGAAGCTGAACGTGCAGATCTTGTTGGGGAATATATTGGTCACACAGCTCAAAAAACTCGGGATCTCATCAAGAAAGCAACCGGAGGTATTTTATTTATCGACGAAGCTTATTCTCTTGGACGCGGCGGAGAAAAAGATTTTGGCAAAGAAGCCATTGATACACTTGTCAAGAACAAAGTTTCATTTTTTATGCCAATGATAAAGTTAATATTCCCAAGCGGGAGTATAGTGATTATCAATGGAAAAAGTATCAACATTTATTGGACAAGTTAGTATATTTGAATCACCAAATGTTAAAAACGCCTTTTGAAATCCAAAAAGAAATTGGGATTTCTACAAAAGATTTAGAACTTTTATTTAACGAAAACAATATCAAACTTTTAAAACTACCTGATATTGCATTTAATAAGAGAAGTAAAGATTTTGAAAAAATATATCATTTGCATATCAACAAAAGGCTTAGTCTAAATGAAATTTATAGGCAATACGGATATTCTCCTTTATATTCAAAAAGAGTGCTAAAGGACAGGGGAATAGATCACTTGAATTTTGTTAACCAAATGAAATAATTTTAGGAACGTAAGTTTTATGAGATCAAAACCAAGGTGAAACAGTCATTAATAAAAACAGCCCCTCTGAATTCAAGAAGGGCTTATTTTAATGCGACATTAATTTATTAGTTATCTTATTTCATAAAATCGTCCAGTTCACTCTCCAACTGCTTAATAGCTATATGAGGATTATTGGTCTGCTCTACCCAATTAACTATAGCATCTCTTACATTATCATGATTTATTGCTTCTTCTCCAAAGTTCTTTTCTACCCATTCTTGAAATATTAGTTGCTGTTTCCTAGCGACTTGGTAATTATCGGCAGACTTCGCTAATGCTTCTTTGACATGTTTAGGTAACTTCATATAAATCCTCCTAATCATAGTGTTTGTATATTGATTATGTGCTATTACTCTGAACTATGCATCAATTTCTTTTAAGTATTCAAGTTCTTTTTCAGGTGCTATGGCCACCTGCCCATTACTAAAGATAGTAGCCATTCCTTTGTCCGATATTGCGTCAATCATCCATATCTTTCCGTCATACCTCACTAATTTATTGATTACTTTATAATTCATTTAGTAATTTCCTTTCCTCGCAGTTTTTGTCTAGTGTATATTTAAATCGAAATGTGCATCAGTGAATCCTTATAAAATCTACTGATTCTGAGTAATAACCGTTAGATTCTCCATACCAACGAATAGTTACAAATCCTTTAATTGTAGCAAATTTATAAAATGTCCATGTCCCACTTTCGGGAGCGTTAAGGTCATCTTGAGTAACTTCTTCTGCCATTGTTATAGGATTACCAATCAAGTCTTTCAAATCGCCATTTATGTCCTCGATAGACACAGATTCATAAGAATGCTGTTCATGATACATTTTGTAAATCTCCCCGTCAGAAGTATAAAAAATTAATTCGTCTTCATAATCGGTTTCAATTTTTGTCAGTGTTTTCCCTTTCAAGACAGAAACCTCTTCATACATTTTTACCTTTCCTTTCTGTCGCTTTGTTTGTATCAACTTGCCCTTTTATCTACTAACATCTCCTATATCTTTTTCAATAACTTACCAAAGGTAAAACTGTATAGCACCTAATTTCTTCATGTTAAAATTACCTAGAGGTGTTTATATGTTTATATCCCCAATGTTGCTGCATAGCATAGATCAGCCTTTTGATGACGAAAATTGGATAACAGAATTAAAGCTTGATGGATTTAGATGTATTTGGACTAAGTTCAATAGCAAAGTCAAAATTTATACTCGACATAACAATGAGATCACATCATTATTTCCTGAATTAATAGATTTACCGGTACCCGATGGTACTGTCTTAGATGGTGAAATAGTAGTTACGGACTCTCATGGCAAACCAAACTTTGAATATGTCATGGAACGTTTTAAATCCAAGAAATCTCTTCACAAGATAACATTTTGCGTGTTCGTGTTCAGATGATATAATATAAGAATCATTTTCGGGAGGAGTTATTTTATGAAGTGCAATAAATATAACTGGGTACATTTAAAGAGGGTAAGCGTATCAATGACCCTATAAACTGCGTCTACCCTCATTATTGGAGGGTAAAATGTGAATACACCTCATTCACATTCAAATTTGCGCCATAATCAAATTTTATTATGGCTCTGTGTTCTTTCTTTTTTCAGCGTTTTAAATGAAATGGTTTTGAATGTTTCATTACCTGATATTGCTAGTGATTTTAATAAGGAACCAGCAAGTATAAACTGGGTAAACTCATCGTTCATATTAACTTTTTCTATAGGAACAGCTGTATATGGAAAGCTATCGGACCAGCTAGGAATAAAAAAGCTACTCCTATTTGGGATTATAGTAAATTGCTTCGGATCAGTTATCGGGTTTGTTGGACATTTTTTCTTTCCCGTACTTATTTTGGCTCGGTTTATTCAGGGAGTTGGCGCAGCTGCATTTCCAGCACTTGTGATGGTGGTTATTGCGCGCTATATTCCAAAAGAAAATAGGGGTAAAGCATTTGGTATTATTGGGTCCATTGTAACTATGGGAGAAGGTGTCGGACCATCTGTTGGTGGAGTGATTGCCGAATATGCCCATTGGTCTTATATACTGCTTTTGCCTGTTGTAACGATTATCACTGTTCCATTCCTTGCAAAATTATTGAAACAGGAAGAGGTAATAAAAGGATCTTTTGATACTAAAGGAATAATATTTATGTCCGTAGGCATTGTATTTTTTATAATGTTTACGACATGTTATAGAGTTTCCTTTCTAGTCGTTAGCATAATATGTTTCTTAATATTTGTTAAGAATATTAGGAAAGTGTCTAATCCTTTTATTAATCCTTCGCTAGGAAAAAATGTCTCATTTATGATTGGAATCATTTGTGGAGGACTTATATTTGGAACCGTAGCAGGATTTATTTCTATGGTCCCTTATATGATGAAAGATGTCTATCAATTAAGTACTGCTGCAATTGGAAGTGGGATTATTTTTCCTGGGGCAATGAGTGTTATTGTTTTCGGTTATATTGGGGGATTGCTTGTTGATAAGAAAGGTTCACTATTTGTATTAACAACTGGAGTTGCATTTCTTTCTATAAGCTTTTTAGTAGCTGCCCTTTTTATAGAAACAACGCCTTGGCTTATAACAATTATATTAATTTTTGTTTTTGGGGGGCTTTCTTTTACGAAAACAGTTATATCCACCATTGTTTCAAGTAGTTTGGAACAAAAGGAAGCTGGTGCTGGAATGAGTTTGCTTAATTTCACAAGCTTTTTATCAGAAGGAACAGGTATTGCAATTGTAGGTGGATTATTATCGATACATTTGCTAAATCGAAAATTACTACCTATAAATGCTGAGCCATCCACTCATTTGTATAGTAATTTGCTATTACTTTTTGCAGGAATCACAATTATTAGCTGGTTGGTTACTATAAAAATGCATAAACGCTCAAGAGGAAATATATAAAAGAGTTAAAGATTCATTTTAAAACGACTTTATTGTTATATTTTTTAGCGTAGTGAAGTATCTTGCATCACAAAAATTAAACAACTATTTTTAACCCCGTCCTAAATTTAGAACGGGGTTATACTTGTTCCATCAGAGGCTGCTATCTTAATTACATATTGAATTTTATTCGTTAATAGATTCTTAACCTTAACTATGCAAGCACATCTTCTAAGATTTTCATTTATAAATGAAAAATTTCTACCCAATTGCAAATAAACAAGATTCATCGCTACCAGATATCTATTTGTATCCTGATCTAGCAATTGAATCATCTTTATAAAATTTTCCAACCCTTGCCCTCTAATATTCTTTGTAATTTCTAACATTTTAAAATCAATCGGTTGAATCTTTCTACCATAAATTGATTCATCAAGCCCCAATACTTTCCACAATACAAAAACATCCGTTCGCTTATTTTGATTATAAGCGAACGGATGTAAATTACGCAAATATTTAAACAACTATCTTATATTTTAAACGAATTTATTATTTTTTAAACAACTTTATTATTCGTGAACACTAGGTGAGACCCGGCAGTGCTAAGCACGAGGAGGCTCATCAGTCGTCCACGGTAAAGAAGACACTGTAAAAGGCTTGCTTGAACAGATGTCGCACTTATACCCGGAGTGGTGAAAGCGTAATGTTTTTTCGCAGCGATATTTGAAAGCCAACTAAAGCTACCACTCCTACGTCGCATTTTATATCAACTACAAAATAAAAAGCAATAATATTTACAAAAGAGCCAATAAAAAACATCCCCTTATGAATAAACGAGGATGTTGTTCGATATTGTTTACTCTTCAAATAAGAAGCTAAATTGTACGCTACTGGAACGAAAAGAGATTCTTGAAAAAATCATTCCTGATGATGGACTAATTACAAAAGTTAAATGGCTACTTGGAAATGGAATTGCCTATTTTGACCAGATTAAGAGTCATGATTTAGAAGGGGTAGTCCTTAAAAATACTAGCTCTAAATATCAAATCAATAAGCGCTCTAATAACTGGTTAAAAGTGATTAACTATAAGTATGAGAATGTATACATCACTGGTCTGTGTAAAGATAAATTCGGGATGCTATTGAGCTACGAAAATGGCAATTATGCAGGGTTAATGGAGTTTATGCCAACTTCAAATAGAAAAGAATTTTACTCCGTTTACCAAGATTATATTTCGAGCGAGAATGATAAATTTATCTATCTTGACACAAAAATCAAGGCTAAAGTTAAATTTCGAAATTATACTAGTAAGGGATTACTTAGAATTCCGAGTTTTGTGGAGTGGGTTTCATAATTTAATTTATGTTCATTAATGGTATAAAATTCAGTTTCTTTTTTATTTCTCTAAATTTCATCCGCAAATTATTTCCCTAGATCATCAAGAAAATCTTGGTCTAGGTCAATAAATTCATCACTTGTTTTCTCTTTCTGTTCTACTGTTTTAGGTTTCGTTTCGTGGTCTTTTTTCGTATTACTTGAGATATTTTGATTGGAACTTGTTGGGATATTTCCTGATCCTCTTGTTTCATTTATATATAAACGTATTGCCATTCGTATGTGCCTGGAACGTTGTCTTTCAGGTATACTTTCTAAAAAATCATGAATTACCTTGTCCTCTATGTCATCATATGAAAAAATTCGTCTAACTAGTGCCATGATAAAAACTCCTAACTTTAACTTTTTTAGAGTGTCTTATCCATTCAATAAGACAAGACACTCCATTAATTTTTCCTGTTACGCCAACTTCTGTTTATTATTTGGTTTATTATTTGCGGAAATAGTGCTTGATAGTTTGTAAAACCCGTTCAAGTTCGATTCTTGAGAATCGACAACAACTTTTAAAGCTTCTTCATTAAAAGCCTTTTTGAAATGTTCTCCAACGATATTAACTCCACCACCAGTGAGAATAAAATTGTCTATGCTGTTTCGATTGGTTAAGGTGCTGTCTATATCAGAAATACGCTTTTCCACAAAATCAATTATAATTTCCTTTGCAATATCTTCAAATGGATACTTTTTTCTTTCAGATATTTCAGCGATCATTGTTCCGTTTTTAAATCCTTCTTCGACAAATGAAGAGTCTAAACCTTTTACTCCATTTTCTCTTTCAATACGTTTCGCTATTCGTTTATGAACATCATTCATTCCTTCGTAAAACGTTTCAGATTTGTCATCTAGGCGTTTTAAATTCTTAAATGTATCCATAATTGTTGTTCCTGCTCCGAAGTCAATAACGGTAATAGTACTTGTCATTAGAGTTTTATGAATTTGTCCCGAATCATTCATGTATTCGTTTAGTAATGTTCCCAAAGGTTGTTCGATGATTCTTACATCCACAACGTTTATCATGCGTTGCACTCCATTACGGGTTACAACATGCTTTTGTTGTAAAAAGCGTTTAAATTCTTCTGATTCCTTTGTTCCTACCTCTTGAGAAGGTACACCAGTCACTATTGTTACTTCATCAAGCTCATATTCTTCATAATCACTTGCTAGTTCGGCTAAAATAAATGAACAAAGTAACTTAAACCTTTTTTGCATGTAGCGATTATGATGGGTATATGTAGGAATTAAAGAATCGGGATCAACTGCGTTTTTGATTCCATCTCCCCAAATATACACTTCTCCGTCATCTAAATTTGATTCAAATTCGTTATAACCTGAATTTGTGTCAAATTCTGTTGCCATATTGATAATGCTTGATGTACCGATACTATCTCTCTTTGCAATCGTGCTAGGCGCAATAATTGTCCTCTTTCCATTTTTAGCCTTAACAAAGCCATTCCCTACATCAAATGCAAATGCTAACATAGAAAATCACTCCTATTAATCGTTTATAACCTATTTTATGCCCAATATATCATACTGTATGGCATAATTCAATAATAATCTAATTAATAATTACTTTTTTAAAGTATGTAGAACAAAAAAAGAGTAGCATGTCGCTACTCTTTGAATTCGTTTGCAAAAGATTTTAAACCTAAGATAAATCTATTAGTTTGCTTTTCTTTGGGGATTATGTATATCACTGTTATTGCTGGTGATTCTTCTGTGTATTTCAGCAAGTCTTTCAATACAGATCTTGGCGCTCGCTTTAAATTTATTTTGCATATCCTCGATTACATTATGGGAATTAAAGTCAATAAATTTCAACATATGATAGGGAATTAATGCATATCGGGAACAGTTGGAAGCCTGTGCTTCTTGTAAGCATCTATACTGATTTGGCAAAGATGTTTGGATTCCCGAATGTAATTCAACATGGAAAAGTTCATGAAAAAAATGTTCTTTTTTTCTAACCTCCTCAATTCTTTCGTCTACTACAATCATTTTCATATCTTCAGCAATGACGTAGTGTGAAAAAATGGGTTTTTCAACATAGAGTATGTCTTTGGTTTGGCATATAGCTTCAATGTCAATGTCACTTGGATGTATAATTCCTTCATTGATGTACCATTTAGAAATCCATTCTTCCAAATGTGTAGGACAATAAAAAAACATCGTATCACTCCTGATGTAACATTTTTTAAAACACTACTATAGTACTCACATTAGTCATGATACGATAGACCCAATAAATTGACAAATGTTTAGCTTTTTTTCTTTTTTGTAGGACTTTACTACTTTTTCCTGGTTTTAGCTTTATGTGCAACCCACTCAAAATGCTTTTTAATCTCTTCTACATCTTCTTTATCTAAATTCTTCCAATCGTCTATGTTAAAAAAGCCTACGCTGTCGATGCCTAATTCACGAACGAAATCATTTATTTCTTTTAACGAATTATATGGCTCTTTGTCATGTTTTTTGTTATCTCTACCTAATAAATCGTCAGTTGTAACTTCAAAAAAATCTGCCAGCTTCTCTAGCATTTTATAATCAGGTTGGTTTTCACCTGTCTCGTATTTAGCATAAGTCGATCTCTTGATACCTAATTTTTTTGCTATTTCCTCTTGCGTCAACTTTGCTCTTTTGCGGTATTCCTTTAAACGAACATTAAAACTCAAACCCTACCACCTACTCATAATTGGTATTAATATTTAGAGTAAATACCTATTTTATGTGATATTATATCACATTATATCAGTGTTTGCATAGAAGTGTATGATACTGAAACCTAGAAATAAATGGATGTTTCGCTTGACAGTTATGAAACATCACAATATAATTGTGATAAATAATAACAAATATGGTCAAAAAGGATGATGTTTTGTTGAAGCCAGTCAAAAGACTTTGGTTGTGTAAAATGCGAAAAAATTCAGGCTTGACGCAATGGCAGGTCGCTAAAGATTTAGAAATAGGGCGTTCCACTTATGCAAAAGCTGAGTTGGGTTATGCGGTAAGTGTCGATACTGCCAAACGGATTGCGCAATTATTTGGGGTTAGCTGGGTGCTTTTTTTTAATGAAGATTGTTCTGTTTCAGAACAATTGGAGACGATTCGGAATATTAAATAGTGTTTAGTAACACTAAATTAATAGGGGGAATTGATATGGAGCAAACATGCTTATACGACTATTTAGACAAGCAAGACGATCCATTATATAGAAAAATTTTACTCTTAAAAAAAGGAGAGGATTTTTACGTTGATATTTATAAAATATCATTAAACTTGTTTGGGCTATATGAAGTCACTTGTCATGAATCACATATTGCATTTTCCTCTAGGGATGAATGTTATCGTTTTTTGAACAAAAAAATCAATGAGTCACAGCTTAATCGGATTAATAAAACTAATTGAAGTCATATCGGGGATTAGTATTACTTGTATGTCATACTACAGTATGATATATTGGTTTTTGAACGAGGGGGTGTACCATTGGGGGATGCAGTAATTCAATTCAAAGGAACGATCTACGAAGGTGGATATGGATTGATTGCTAAACAAGTGATGCGAGATAAGTCATTACCAAAACAGTCAAAGCTCATTTATGCATATATGTGTTCATTTGCAAGTATTTCCAGTAATGGGGAACGTACAGCTTTCCCAAGTGTAGCTTTGCAGTGTGCAGAGTTAGGTATGAGTGAAGATACTTACTACAAATGGAGGAAGCCTTTAATTGAAAAAGGTTTGATAACCATTACCAAAACAAGAAGTAATGAAGAAGATAGTAAGGGTCAATTTGATAGAAACATATATTCAATCGAGCCAATACCTGTTCCAGTGGTGGATGAGGAAATAGGAGAGGACGGAAGTAAAAAAGATCCATACCCTAAAAAAACGGGATCGGATATGCCATACCCAAATAGTTCGGGTACGGATAATCCATACCCCAATTATTCGAGTACGGGAAAATCGAGTACGAAAAACACGGGTACTATAAAGAATAGTTTAAAAAGTAACAGTTTTAATAAACACAAAGATACTATAGATACCAAAGATACTAAAAGTGCTATCAACAAAGAGAATCCTTTCATTCATTCTTTAACTACAGAGGAAAAAGAAAGGTTGAAAAATGAATACATGAAACAAGCATTTTTTGAAAATGAAGAAAAAGTTCCTAGAAAGTTAGCTTTGGTGTTGCAAGTGTTTACTGATACTCCTGAACAAGCTGAAAAGTATTATCGAACAATTATTTTAGCGAAGAACAACGTTGAAAGAGAATATGATTGTGTGATATGGCTGGAACATGAGCCTGAACTTGAACAAAAGATAGTTAATTGCTTTAGTCGTGCAATTCGTAAGATTGAAAGAGAAAGGAATATTAATAACCCACAGGGGTATGTCTACAAAAGTATTTATGAGTTAATTTCCACTGAAATCGCTGATAGGAATAGAAAATATCAAAAGAAAGGACTGTTTTTTGATTGGATAGAAGGTGAGGGGGAGGAAAACTTTGGATGAGTTCATTTCTTTGCAAGCATCAAAAAAACATGGTGGAAATGCAAGAATCAAAAGAGAAAGAAGTATGATTGAAAACGTTCAGATTTTATTTAAGGTTAGTCCATACAGAAAATCTTCAAATGGAAAGGAAACTCTAAGAGTAAACATGAGTCCTTATTGGGAAAAACAATTTGATGATATGTTTAAAAAATGGTGATTGCAAAACTTAGTAACAATTTAAGGTTGGAGGAAGGGAACTTGGAAACAGGGTAATGTCAAAAGTTCTATGAAAACTCACTAGATTTCTATCAGTGGTTGGGTGGTTAACTCACGCAATCGCCCTTGACAAACACGCCAATGGTTTAGGTTGTGAATAACAAGGGCGAAGGGAAC